>JACZSH010000002.1 GCA_022574315.1 Chloroflexota bacterium
AGGGGCGCAGACCTTCCGCAAAACCTCTTGTTTTCCTCTCTAAAACCTCCTCCCCCCTCGTTATTAAGGGAAGGGGGTCAGGGGGATAGGTTAATAAATAGTTCCTGAATCAGGCAAAGTACCATTGGACAAAAAAGAGAGGGGATTTTCACCCCTCTCTTTTTTGTTTATCGGTTATCAGGAATCTACCGGTGGTAGGCTGACCTCTCCCCAAACTTTACCGCTTGGTGTACTGAGGTGCCTTCCGCGCCCGCTTCAGGCCCACCTTTTTCCGCTCTTTGACCCGAGAATCACGGGTCAGCAGGCCGTTCTGTCGCAGCACCGGCTTCAGGCTCTCGTTTGACCTGACCAGGGCCCGGGCTATCCCGTGGGAAATGGCGCCGCTCTGTCCTGACACCCCGCCCCCGTTCACCTTGATAACAACGTTGAATTTACCCAGGCTCTCGCTCACCAGCAGCGGTTGCACTATCGTCCGCTGGTGTTCGTGGCTGGGAAACCGGTCCTCGTAAGGAACGCCGTTGACAATGATGGCGCCGTTACCCGCTGATAGTTTCACCTGGGCTACCGCACATTTTCGTCGGCCGGTCCCGTGGTGGTAAGTCTGCTTATCCAATGAACCCCCCCTTAATTCTCCCCGTGTATCTTTCTTCCCGGCTATGGTTGGGTAATATTCGTCTGGGCAACGTGAGGATGAGTATCGCCGGCGTAGACCTTGAGTTTCTTTCTCATGCTGTTGCCCAGACGGGTGTGGGGCAGCATACCCTTTACCGCGTGCTCAAGCGCCCGCGTCGGGTGGGTCTCCATCAGCTTCTCCAGGGTGACGCTTTTCAGGCCTCCCGGATACCCGGTGTGCCGGTAATACAGCTTCTGCTTTGCCTTGTTGCCGGTAACACGCACTTTTTCCGCGTTGATCACCACTACGTAGTCGCCGGTGTCCAGATGAGGAGTAAATATCGGCTTATGCTTCCCCATCAGTAAACTGGCTATCTGGGTGGCCAGCCTGCCCAGGATCTTATCCGAGGCATCGATAACGTGCCACTGCCGTTCAATATCAGCCGGTTTAGTGCTATAGGTTTTCAATTACGTATCTCCTCCCAGGAATACGGGTAATTCACCCGTATCAAACACAGCCCGCAGGCTGGAGCCATTGGCCCCGCCAGTCCGGGCTTCTTTGCTTCTATAATACTATAAAAATCAGCCACTGTCATCTTGCCCCGCCCGACATTGAGTAATGCCCCGACCGTGTTCCGTACCTGGTGGGGCAGGAACGAGTTGGCGACGATGCGAAAAACTATCAGTTCCCCGTCCCTCTCCACACTGGCTTGGTAAACGCGCCGCACCGTGCTCTTTTCCCGGCTCTCCAGGCGGGTGGCAAAAGAAGCAAAATCGTGCCTGCCGACCAGTGCCCGGCAGGCTTCATTCATGGCTTCTATATTTAAGTCGCCTCTCACCAGGCAGGCGAAACTACGCCTCATCGGCGAGCGCGTCGGGTAATTCAGGATGTGATAGCGGTACTCCCGGCTTATCGCATCCCGCCGGGCATTAAAGGTACCCCTGACTCTAAAAGCATCCTTGACGGCGATATCCCGTGGCAGATAGTAGTTTAAGCCTTTGACGAATGTCTCCGCTGGCAAAGATGACTTCGTCCTGATGCTGGCGACCTGTCCCCTGGCGTGGACTCCGGTATCGGTACGGCTCGCCGCCATCACCCGAATTTTCTCTCCGGTGAGCTTGCGCAGCGCTTTCTCCATCTCCCCCTGGATGGTGGGCAGCTTGGCCTGTAACTGAAAGCCGTGGTAATGTGAGCCGTCGTATTCCATAATCAATACAATCTTGGTATCCGTTGCCAAGCTGACAACCTTCCTTATCGCCCAACTCCCGGCGTTATTCCACCAGTGTCAGCTGTACCATCGGGGCGCCGTCGCCCAGTCTCGGTCCCAGCTTAACCATACGTGTATAGCCACCGGGTCGCTCACCATACCTCTTGGCCAGGTCGGCAAATACTTTTTCGGCCACTGTCTTGTCGGTAACCACCGTTAGCGCCCGGCGGAAAGCACTTAAGCCACCCTCTTTGCCCAGGGTGATTATCTTCTCGGCCTGGCCGCGTACTTCCTTCGCCTTGGCTTCGGTGGTCACAATTTTCTCGTAGTTCAGCAGGTCGGTCACCTGGTTGCGATACAGCGCTTTACGGTGGCCCATTGACCTGCCTAATTTTCTACCGGCTACTTTGTGTCTCATATTACCTACTCTTCAGATTGACTTTCGTTATCCGCGGTGGACTCTTCCTCTTCAGCGGTTATCCCGGATTCCGGTTCGACTGTTTCTTCCGGGGTGGCCGATTCCAGTTCTGTTTTTAACTCGGCCGACGCCGCCAGGGAAAGACCTATCTCCTGTAGTTTCTCTTCTATCTCATGGAAAGATTTCTGCCCGAAATTACGCAGCTTGAGCAGTTCCCTCGGCTTCTTGCTGATTAGCTCCCCCACGGTGGCAATGCCGCTGCGCCTCAGGCAGTTCATGGTGCGTACGGAAAGGTCCAGTTGCTCCACCGACAGGTTGTATTTCTCATCCGGAATGGACAGGCGGATAAGCTGTTCCTCCGCTTTCATCTGCGAAATCTTTACGTACTCCAGGAACGGGGTCAGCTGCTCAATCAGGATATTGGCCCCGACACTTATGGCATCAACCGGCGACATTGTGCCGTCGGTCCATACTTCAAATATCAGCCTCTCCCGGCTCATCTCCCGGCCAACGTGCACCGGTTCCACGTCATAGTTAATCTTGCGTATCGGGGTGAAAATGGCGTCCACCGGGATAGTTCCCACCGGCATATTATCGTTTGACTCGGCTTGCCGGTACCCTTCACCCAGTTCGACGTCGAACTCTACGTATAGATTGGCATCCGGAGAATCCAGCGTAATGAGACACTGCTCAGGGTTGGTTATCTCAAAATCAGCCGATGGTTTGATGTCCGAGGCGCAAAACTTCCCTTCTCCTTTCACGTCGAGTATCAGTTTGCCGGGCTGGTTGGCCAGAGCTTTTATTCTCAGCGCCTTGACGTTGAGGAGAAACTCCATGACGTCTTCCTTGGCGTGGGGAATTACCGTAAATTCATGCCGGATTCCTTCGATTTTAACCTGAGCTACGGCGGCTCCTGGAAGATAGCTAAGTAACACCCGTCGCATCGCGTTACCCAGTGTAACCCCAAATCCCTTTTCCAGTGGCTCAACCAGGAATCGCCCGAAGTTACCCTCGCTCTCTACACAGTCAATTTTAGGGATTACCAGACGAGACAATGGAATCTACCTCCTATTTCGTTATCGCGAGTAGAACTCAACTATGGTCTTGCCGTCAAACGTCGCATCAATATCATCGGGTGTAGGCATGGACAGGAGATGGCCGACCATATTTTCCTTATCCAGGCTCAACCAGTCCAGGACGGTCTTGGCTTCGATTGTCTGGATAAGGTCTTTATAGTATTCTAATTTGGCGCTCGCCGGGCGCCAACTGATGGTATCACCTTCTTTCACCAGGCAGGAAGGTATATCCGTCTTGTGTCCGTTGAGCAGGATATGTCCGTGGCGGACCAGCTGGCGTGCCTGGGCGCGGGAATCGGCAAATCCCAGACGAAAAACGATATTGTCAAGTCGCCTCTCCAGCAGTATCAGCAGATTTTC
This sequence comes from Chloroflexota bacterium, assembly GCA_022574315.1. GTDB lineage: Bacteria > Chloroflexota > Dehalococcoidia > Dehalococcoidales > RBG-16-60-22 > JACZSH01. The sequence continues at coordinate 3,675 of JACZSH010000002.1, forward strand.
ACCGGTGATACCGGATTGCCTTTCCGCCGAGGCAAAAATGTTCCGAAACTGTCTTTCGAGGATTCCGTAACTCTGGCGCGCTTTTTGTTTTTCCCGAAGTTGCAGGGCGCGGTCGGAAAACTTGGGCCGCCGTCGGCTTAGCTGCTGCCCCGGGGGTTTCGGTCGCTTGTCTACGCCGCATTTGGGTGTAAAACAGCGGTTACCCTTCAAAAAAAGTTTCCCGCCGGCGCGGCGACATAATCGGCAAACTGGTCCTGTATATCTAGCCATGTCTCCTCTCTTCTACACTCGTCTCTTTTTCGGTGGCCGGCAGCCATTGTGCGGGATGCGTGTCACATCCCGGATGCCGGTAATATATAGCCCTGAACTCTGTAAAGAACGGATAGCTGCTTCACGTCCGCTCCCCGGACCCTTGACAAATACCTCAATCTGGCGCAGGCCGTGCGTCATCGCCCGGCGAGCTGTATCACGGGCTGCCATCTGGGCGGCATACGGTGTCCCTTTGCGCGAGCCCTTAAATCCGGCCGTCCCGGAGCTTCCCCAGGCAATGACGTTACCCTGCGGGTCGGTCAAGGTCACTATGGTATTGTTAAAAGTAGACTGGACGTAGGCCTTCCCGACGGGAATAGACTTACGCTCCCGCTTTCTGGCCTTGGGTCGTTTTTTCTGTGCCATCCTGTTCTCCTTGCCTTTTATTTCTTGGTCATGCCGCGTCGTTGTCCTCGGCCCGCCACGGTCCGGCGGGTGCCGCGTCGCGAACGGGCATTAGTTCGTGTTCGTTGCCCCTTGGAGGGTAGATTATGGCGATGTCTTATACCCCGGTAGCTCCCGATTTCCACCAGACGTTTTACGTTTAAGTTGACCTCTCTCCGCAGGTCACCCTCAACCCGGTACTGCTTGTCAATAATCTCACGGAGGTGGTTAACCTCCTCTTCGGTCAGTTCGTTCACCTTGGTCTCCGGGCTGATTTCAGCCTGGGCTAAGATTTGCTGACTCAGCACCGAGCCGATTCCGTAAATATACTGGAGTGAGACCCAGACCTGCTTATTTCGGGGTATATCTACACCGGCAATTCGTGCCATCTAATTTCCTCCTTGCTTCATTGGAGACTAACCCTGCCTCTGCTTGTGTTTGGGGTTGACACAGATGATTCTGACCACACCCTGCCTTTTCACCACTTTGCACTTTTCGCACCTGACTTTTACTGAAGCTCTAACTTTCATTACCTGACATCCTTAAACTATTTGAACCGGTAGGTAATCCGGCCTCGACTCAGGTCATAAGGTGAAAGCTCTATCAATACCTTATCGCCGGGCAGGACCCTGATATAATGCTTCCTTATCTTGCCTGAGATGTGAGCCAGTACCATATGCTCATTCGGCAACACAACGCGGAACATGGCATTGGGTAGCGCCTCTACCACCGTTCCCTCAACCTCAATGGCTTCTTTCTTAGGCATATTCCCCTTTAGTAAGTACCTCCGGTTCACCATCGGTTATGGCGATGGTGTGTTCAAAATGTGCCGAAAGACTGCCGTCCGCAGTCAATACTGTCCATTTGTTATTGTTGAGACGGGTACGCCAGCCGCCCCGGTTCACCATCGGCTCAATGGCCAGCACCATGCCTCTTTTCAGTACCGGCCCCGAATTGGGCAGGCCAAAGTTCGGTATCTGTGGTTCTTCATGCATATCCCGCCCGATACCGTGTCCCGTATACTCGCGCACCACCGAAAAACCTCTCGACTCGGCGAAATTTTGAATCGCCGCCGAGACGTCTCCCAGCCTGGCTCCGGACTGTGCGGCGTTAATACCGGCTTCCAGGGCGCCGGCGGTCGCTTTCAGAAGCTCTTTAGCCTCCGGACTCGTCTCGCCCACGGCCACCGTCGTCGCCGCGTCCCCCTGGAGACCCTGGAAAATCGCCCCAAAGTCCATGGAGATGATATCTCCCTGGCGCAGCACGCGCTTACCCGGAATCCCGTGTACTATTTCGTCGTTGATTGCCACGCACACATTGGCCGGAAATCCCCGGTATCCCTTAAAGGAAGACGTGGCGTTGCGCTTTTTTAGTTCCCTCTCGGCGATAATATCCAGCTCCTTTGTGGCCAAACCCGGTTTTATTTGCTTGCTCATTATTTCCAGTATCTCGGCGACAATCCTCCCGGCCTGCCGCATCAATTTCATCTCCTCGTCAGTCTTGATGATGATACTCATCCGGTGACGAACGCTCCCTCGTGAAGGGCGGCTTCGATTCTGCCGGTTACTTCGTCCACGCTGCCTTCTCCGTCAACCTCCAGCAGTCTCCCCTTTCGGGTGTAATAATCTATCAGGGGTGCCGTCTGGGCAAAATAGACTTCCAGCCGCTTTTGCACCGTTTCGGCAGTATCATCGGGACGCTGGTACAGCTCGCCGCCGCACCGGTCGCACTTACCGTTCCGCCCGGGCGGAGACTTTTTGGCGCTGTAAACTGCCTGGCAGTGGCGGCATACCCACCGCTCACCCAGCCTTCTTTGCCTTTCTTTTTCCGGAACCTTGATATATACCACCTTATCTATACCCCTGTTTTTCCCGGCCAGTGCTTTATCCAGTGCCTCGGCCTGCTCCAGGTTCCGCGGGAACCCGTCCAGGATGGCTCCAGCCTCGCCTTCGGGTGCGGCTATCTTTTCCAGCACCATCCGCGTCGTTATTTCGTCCGGGACCAGCTGCCCCTTTTCCATATAAGCCCTGGCCTGTATCCCCAGGTCTGTTCCTTGCTCCAGTGCCTGTCGGAACAGGTCGCCGGAAGCGATATATGCTGACCTCAGCTTCTGGGCCACCGCCGCCGCCTGGGTACCTTTACCCGCCCCGGGGGCTCCCAGAAAGATAATATACACCTTTTTTGCCTCTTTTAAAACTATGCGCGGCGGGGATATCTGGTGGTCTCGGTTACCTGTCCCGCCGGATTTCGTTATTTTATAAAACCCTCGTAGCGTCTCATTACCAGTTGCGCCTCAAGCTGTTTCATCGTGTCGAGGACCACGCCCACCATGATAAGTAAGCCCAGGCTGGAGAGCTGTATCACCTCGATGTTGGTAATCGTCCGCACCACGAAGGGCATGACCGCTATCGAGGCCAGGAAAAGGGCTCCTCCCCAGGTAATCCGGTTAATCACCCCGTTGAGATAGGTGGCGGTATTCTTGCCGGGTCGTATCCCGGGAATAAACCCGCCCTGCCTCTGTAAAGTGTTCGGCAGGTCCTGTTGCTGGAAGACCACCATGGTGTAAAAAAAGGTAAACCCCATCGCCAACAAAAAATAGAGGCCCCAGTAGAACAGACCCAGGGGCAGGGGCGCGTTGGGACTGAACACCTGCATTATGGTATTCGCGAAGTTCGGCTGCATCGGGTTGGAGAAATAGCTGGCCACGATACCCGGGAAGATAACCAGTGACATGGCGAAGATAAGCGGTATCATGCCGGAACTATTTACCCGCAATGGGATGTGGGTGCTTCCGGACTGCCGGTACATGCGGCCCGAGCGGAATACGCTCTTGGCGTACTGCACCGGGATACGGCGGTGTGCCTCGGTAAAGACAACGATTACCGCTATCGTCAGCACAACCATGAGTATGTAAACGAACAGTCCGCCAATGTTATCCCTGGCCAGGAACCCCTGGCTAATCATCGTCGGCAGACCCGCCACGATACCGCCAAATATAATTATCGATATGCCGTTACCGATGCCGTATTCCGTAATCATCTCTCCCATCCAGACCAGTAATATGGTGCCGGCCACCATTGACGCCACCATCGCTATCATCGGTAAAACACCCACGCTGCTGACCACTCCCTCACGTTGCAGGTAGACCAGCTGTCCGTAACCGCTGACGGCGGCCAGCGGTATCACCAGCCAGTGGGTAATCAGGTTAATCCGGTTCCTGCCTGACTCTCCCTCGCGGGAAAGGGCTTGCAGACGCGGGATTACCGGTACCAGCAGCATCATAATGATTGAAGCCGTAATGTAGGGATAGACCCCCATCGCCGCCACGCTGAGTCGCCGCATCGCGCCGCCGCTGAAAAGGTCAAGCATCCCCAGTAGTGCGTTGCGCTCGAAAAGCGCTCCCAGGGCGTCTAAATCCACCCCGGGAAGCGGCACGTGGGCAATGAACCGGAATATTATCAGGATACCGGCGGTAATGAGGATTTTTCGCCTCAGGTCCGGCAGGCTGAAGGCATCGAGCATTGCCTGGAGTAATTTCGGCCTACCTTGCCTTGGCCGCATGCGCTACCTCCTCGACCGTACCCCCGGCGGCCTCTATCTTGGCTCTGGCCGCCGCCGAAAATTTGGTTGCCCTCACCGTGAGCGGGTGGCTCAGGTCACCACGGGCCAGGATCTTCACCGGCTGGCGTAAAGATTTAATCAGGCCGGTGGCTGCCATCGTTTCCAGCGTTACTTCGGCCCCTGATTCAAATGCGTTAAGGCTGCTCAGGTTGACCACACTGTACTCGGTCCGGAAGATATTGGTAAAACCACGCTTCCGGGGCAGCCGTTTGATTAACGGTAATTGCCCGCCTTCAAATCCCGGACGCATTTTGTAGCCGGCGCGGGATTTTTGTCCCCCTGAACCCCGTCCGGAGTAGGTGCCATGTCCGCTGCCGTTACCACGCCCCACTCGCTTTCGAGCTTTCCGGGCGCCAGGGGATGGGGAAAGATTGTCCTGCCTCACGAGTTTGCCTCCTCCACTTTAACGAGATGTCTGACTTTGTTAATCATCCCCCGGACTGACATTGAATCATCGTGGACAACACTCTGGTGCAAGCGATGAAAACCCAGGGAGGTTAAGGTCCTTTTCTGGTCTTCCTTGTAGCCGATGCCACTCTTTATCCAGGTAACGCGCAGTTTAGCCACTGGTGCCCGCCTCCTCTTTTACGTAACCGGTTCCCTTGCGCTGTCTAATCACCTCTTTCGGGTCCCGGAGTTGGCTCAAGGCGAGTACCGTTGCCTTGGCCACGTTGATATGGTTGGCGCTGCCCAGTGACTTCGTTAAAATATCCTTGATACCGCAGGCTTCAATTACGGAGCGGACGCTGCCGCCGGCGATGACGCCGGTGCCCGGCGACGCCGGTTTCAACATAACTTTGGCGGCACCGAAATTGACGGTTATCTCGTGGGGAATGGTCGTTCCGGCCAGGGGTACCTTAATCAGGTTCTTTTTCGCTTCGACGCCGCCTTTATTGATCGCCGCCGGCACTTCATTGGCTTTGCCAATGCCCAGGCCTACGTGCCCGTTACCGTCACCGGTCGCCACCAGGGCGCTAAACCGGAGGCGTTTGCCCCCCTTCATCACCTTGGCGACGCGGTTGATATACATCAGCTTGTCGTTCAGGGTCAGATCTGTTGGGTCTATCTTGCTTATTATTTTCTTCATAATTCGGCTTTCTCTTTTAGAATTTTAATCCGCCTTGCCGGGCGGCTTCCGCCAGCGCTTTCACCCGGCCGTGGTACTTGTAACCACCGCGGTCGAAGGCCACCTCTTTTATCCCCAGGCCCAGGGCTCGCTTCGCAATCATGGTGCCCACCACTTCGGCTTCGCCTGACTTTACCTTGCCGTCCAGTTTATCTTTCGTTTCCGGGTCGGTGGTCGAAGCTGATGTCAGGGTGTGGCCTTGCGTATCGTCGATAACCTGTGCGTAAATATGGTTCGTACTGCGGAAGACACAAAGGCGCGGCCGGCTGGTGGTACCCTTTAGCTTGGCTCTGACCCGGGCGTGCCTCCGATAACGTGCCAGTCTCGTTTTGTTGCTTTTCATCGTTACTTACTACCTACCACCTTTCCCGCTTTACCTGGCTTGAGACGAACTTTCTCTCCGGCATAGCGGATACCCTTTCCCTTGTAGGCATCGGGTCGCCTGATTTTCCGGATTCTGGCTGCCATCTCGCCAACCACTTCCTTGTCGATGCCGGAGACCTTTATCCGGCTCCCCTCCACCGCCAGGGAGATACCCGGCAGAGGGACTACTTCCACCGGGTGTGAGTACCCGATGCGAAGAGTCAGGTTGTTGCCGTTTTGTTCTGCCCGGTAACCCACTCCCACTATCTCCAGGTACTTGTCAAAACCGAGGCTCACCCCCTGCACCATGTTGGCTATCAGGCTTCTGGTCAGTCCGTGCAGGGAACGGTGTTCCTTGTTGTCACTCGGCCGTGTCACTGTTAAAACGTTATCTTGCTGCGTGACGGCTATATCCGGGTTCACCGGACGACTGAGTTCACCTTTGGGTCCGGTTACCTTAACTGCGTCTTCGGTGATACTTATCGTCACCCCGTTCGGTACGGTTATTGGCATTCGTCCTATTCTCGACATAACTTATCACTCCAGGTTCGGTTTACCATACGTTACACAAAAGTTCCCCGCCAATCCCCAGGCGCCAGGCCTGTTGCCCCGTTTTTACCCCCTTGGAGGTAGAAACAATGGCCACACCCAGGCCGCCGTAAACCCGGGCGATTTCCTTCTGCTGCACGTAGACCCTCAGTCCGGGTTTGCTCACCCGCTCCATCCCGGAAATAATCGGCCGGTTATCATCGGCGTACTTCAGGTGTATCTTGATTTCGCGGTGAGGCTTTCCTCGGAGTACCTCATAATCTTTAATAAAGCTTTCCTCTTTCAGGATTCGGGCAATGGACAGTTTTATCCGGGAGGACGGCACCAGTACGAAATCATGCCTCGCCATGATGGCATTGCGTATTCTAGTCAGCATATCTGCGATTGGATCAGTAACTGTCATCTCAATTCCTTGGCCCCTTATTTTTTACCAGCTGGACTTCCTCACGCCGGGAAGTTGCCCGGACAGTGCCAGCTTTCGGAAACAAATACGGCACAGGCCGAACTTACGCATATAGGCACGCGGTCGACCGCACAAGTGGCAGCGGTTGTGTTGCTGTACCCGGTATTTGGGCGGACGCCCCGCTTTGACAATCTTTGACGTTTTTGCCATGGCTACTCCATTTCTTCTTTGGCGAAAGGCATCCCCAGCAGTTCCAGCAGGTGTTTGCCTTCCTCATCTGTCTTGGCCGTGGTGTTGATTGATATTTCCAGACCCCGTACTTTATCCACTTTGTCATACTCTATCTCGGGGAAAAAGATTTGCTCTTTCATCCCCAGCGTATAGTTACCCCGACCGTCAAATGCGGTGGCCGGGACTCCCTGGAATTCACGCACCCGGGGTAATACGGCGCTGACCAGTTTGTCCAGGAACTGGTACATGCGCTCTCCTCGCAGGGTTACCTTCATCCCGATCGGCATCCCCGTTCTCAACCGGAAGGTGGCAATGGATTTCCTGGAACGGGTAATCACCGGGTGCTGTCCGGTAATAGCCGTCAGGTCCCTCTCGGCCGCTTCCAGGACCTTGGCATTCGCGATTGCCTCGCCCAGGCCGATATTCAGCACCACTTTTTCCAGACGCGGCACCTGCATGATGTTCTTATACCCGTGACGTTCCATCATGGCGGGGATAGCTTCATTCCGGTATTTTTCTTTTAATCTTAACATCTAGTCGATTACCTCGTTGCACGCGCGGCATACCCTGACTTTCCGGCCATCATCCAGGAAAGTAAAACCGGTGCGTACCGGGTGGTTGCATTTGTCGCAGAGTAGCATCACGTTGGACGCTCTAATCGGTGCTTCCAGGTCGATAATGCCGGCCTGCCTCGCCTTTCCCTTTGTCCGGGAGTGCTTTTTAATAAAATTAATCCCATCTACCAGCACTTTCTTATCCTTGGGGTAAGCGAGACGCACCTTGCCCTTTTTACCTTTATCCTTGCCCGTAATGACCAGTATCGTGTCGTTCTTTCTAATTTTCACAGCTAGCTTTCCTTACAAAACTTCCGGTGCCAGGGAGATAATCTTGGTAAAATCCTTGTCCCTCAGTTCCCGGGCTACCGGCCCGAATATTCGGGTGCCTTTCGGATTATTCTTTTCGGTCAGGATTACGGCGGCGTTTTCATCAAACCGGATATAGGAGCCGTCGGGGCGCCGGTAGGGGTGGCGGGTGCGGACGATAACCGCCCTGACTACGTCTCCCTTTTTGGTGGTAGACCCGGGGATGGCTCGCTTTACTGAGGCCACGATAATATCGCCCACGCGGGCGTATCTTTTCCCGGTGCCTCCCGGTACGTTGATGCACATAATTATCCGGGCACCGGTATTATCAGCCGCTTTAAGTCTGGAATACGTTTGAATCATGTTATTTCACCCTGTATCTTAGGTTATTTCAGCGGGCTTAACCTCCGCCACTTCGCCTTTGGTAATAATCTCGGCCACCCGCCATCGCTTGTGTCGGGAGAGCGGGCGTGTTTCCATGATTTTGACCACGTCACCCGGTTGGCACTGGTTCTTCTCATCGTGGGCTTTGTATTTGACATCCCGGTTAATCGTCTTTTTGTAGAGCGTATAGCGTTTGGGGGTCTCTACCGCCACCACCACCGTTTTGTCCATCCGGTTATTAACGACGCGGCCGATTCTGCTTTTTCGCTTTTCTTTCATAATTCTACCTTATCCCCAGCTCTTTCTCCCTGATTATGGTCATCAGCCGGGCGATCTTCTTCTTTACCATTGGGTATTCCCGGTGGTTTACCAGCTGCTTGGTGCTCAGGCGAAAACGCAGGTTGAGCAGCTCCTGCCGGGCCTCATCCAGTTGCTTCGCCAGATCCGCCGGTTTCAATGCTCGAAACTCATCGACCTTCAATTCAAGCTAGCTCCTTTTTCATTGCTTCAGCGCCGATAACTGAGACGGTTTCCCTGACCACGAACTTGGTTGGAATGGGTAGTTTATGGGCGGCCAGACGTAGCGCCTCTTTAGCTGTTTCTTCCTTCACCCCCGCCATTTCAAACATGATCCGGCCCGGTTTAACCACGGCTACCCAGTGGTCCGGGGCGCCTTTGCCGCTGCCCATGCGGGTCTCCGCCGGCTTTTTGGTCACCGGTTTATCCGGGAAAATACGTATCCAGACCTTTCCGCCGCGCCGGATATGGCGGGTGATGGCGCGTCGCGCGGCTTCAATCTGCGCACCCGTAATCCAGGCCGACTGCAACGCCTGCAGACCGAAGTCACCGAACGTCGTGGTGTTACCCGACTGGGCTCTGCCCCGGCGGTGTCCCTTATGCGATTTACGGAATTTTACCCGTTTCGGTTGCAGCATATTATTCTTCTTTCTCCGTTACCTCGGAGGCTTCTCCGTCCGAAACCGCCTTGGCCTTTTTCCTGGCCACCGTTTTAGCTGGTTTCTCTTTTGCCTTTATCTCTTCCGGTGCCGTGCTGACGGCCGCCTTAATCCTCTTTCTCGCCGCCGGCTTGGCCGGTTTTGCTTCTTCTTTCACTTCCGCCGCTGCTTCGGTTAACGGCTCCTCCGCCTTCTCTTCCGGTTCTGTGATGACGGCCGCCTTAACCTTCTTTCTCGCCGTCGGTTTGGCCGGTTTTGCTTCTTCTTTCACCGCCGCCGCCGGTGCTACCGCTGCTTCGGTTAACGGCTCCTCGGTTTTGGCTGTCACCTCGACCTCTGTCGGAACTCCGGCTTCTGCTTCTACTGCTGCCGTACTGACGGCCGGTTCTATCTCCGCTTCCTCCACCTCCACCGCCTTGGGTTCGGGTAGTATTTCACCCTTGTATATCCATACTTTCACCCCGATTCGACCCAGCGTCGTCTTGGCTTCGGTAACTCCGTAATCAATATCCGCCCTCAAAGTGTGCAGCGGTACCTGTCCCTGGTGCATAGTCTGGCGGCGGGCTATTTCCGCGTCACCCAGCCTGCCGGAACAGGTGACTCTTATTCCCTTGGCGCCGGCCTGAAGGCTGCGGAAAATCGCCTGCTTTATCGCCCTGCGATAGGCGATGCGCCGCTGTATCTGTTCCGCGATGGTTTTTGCGACCAGGGTGGCATCAAGCTCTGGTTGCCTTATCTCCCGGATGTTCAATCGGACTCTCTTCCCGATAAGTTTTTCCAGATATCGACTCAGTTCATCCACCCTCTGTCCGCCCCGCCCGATGACGATACCCGGTCGGGCGGTATGAATGGACACCGACACCTCTTTTGCCTGGCGCTCAATCTCCACCAGGGAAATGGCGGCGTCGGCATATTTCGACTGAATTGCCTGGCGGAGTTTCAGGTCTTCCTTCAGAAACTCGGCATAGTGCGTGTCGGCGTACCATCTCGCCTGCCAGTCCTGAATAATACCAAGTCTAAAACCTAACGGATGAACCTTACGTCCCAATTAACCCTCCCTGCTCGGCGACGATGACTGTAATATGGCTGGACCGCTTTTTGATTGGGCTGACGCGCCCCCTGGAGCGAGGACGGAACCTCTTTAGCATCGGAGCTTCATCGGCAAAAATGCTGACAATCTTAAGCTCAGAAGGCGTCATCTGATAGTTATTCTCCGCGTTTGACGCCGCTGATTTTACCAGCTTGGCAATGACCTTAGCCTTTGGCGTTGGGGTAAACTTGAGTATGGTTAATGCCTCGTCAACCATCTTCCCCCGTACCATATTCACCAGCGGCCGCACCTTGCTAGCCGATAGACCGGTATTTTTGGCAACTGCTTTTACGTCCATCTGTCTTCCTGTCTCAGTAATCTCTTATCTTCTTGCCTGGCTTGTTCTCTCCGATTTTGAAACGTGTCCCCGGAAAGTTCTCGTTGGGGCAAACTCGCCTAACTTATGCCCCACCATGTTTTCGGTTATAAAAATAGGCAAATGTCTCCTGCCGTCATGCACGCCAATGGTCAACCCTATCATCTGGGGCAGAATGGTGGAAGAACGCGACCATGTTTTAATAACCGCTTTCTGACCGGAGCGAATAACCGCATCCACTTTTTTCAGTAGCTTGGCTTCGATAAATGGTCCCTTTTTAATTGACCTTGACATATTACCCCTTTACTTGCTCTTTCTGCGCCTGACAATCATTTTATCGGACGATTTTGGCTTGCGTGTTCGGTAACCCAGCGCCGGTTTACCCCAGGGTGTTTTCGGCCCGGGCATACCTATCGGACTTCTGCCTTCACCGCCACCGTGCGGGTGGTCGCGGGGTGACATTGCCGAACCGCGTACCGTGGGCCGCCAGCCCATCAGGCGCCTGCGACCCGCCTTGCCCAGTTTGATGTTCTGGTGGTCAACGTTCCCCACCTGCCCGATAGTGGCCATGCACTCGGCACGGATCCGCCGCGTCTCGCCGGAGTCCAGTCTCACCAGAACGTAGTCCCCTTCTTTTACCATCAGCTGTGCGGCGGCTCCGGCGCTTCTTGCCAGCTTGCCGCCGCCCCCGCGGTTAAGTTCGATATTATGTATCTGGGTGCCGCCCGGGATTAGCTTCAGGGGCAAAGCATTGCCCGTCTTCGGTTCGGCTTCGGGGCCTGATTTTACGGTATCATCTACATTGAGCCCCACCGGTGCCAGGATATACCGCTTTTCTCCGTCGGCATAAAAGATAAGGGCGATGCGTGCTGAGCGGTTGGGGTCATACTCAATGCTCGCCACCCGTCCCGGGACGCCCAGTTTATCTCGCTTAAAGTCAATCAGGCGCAGCATGCGCTTGGCGCCGCCGCCGCGGTGGCGGACGGTTATCCTCCCCTGGTTGTTGCGCCCAGCCCGTTTCTTCTGCGGAGAAATCAGCGATTTTTCCGGCTTGCTCTTGGTTATTTCCTCAAAAGAGTAGCCGCTCATCCACCGTCGGCCGGCAGAAGTTGGACGATATGTCTTTAAAGCCACTCAGTTTCCCCCTTCATCGGTTTTAAACACCTTCAAAAATCTCTATCTTATCCCCCGCCTTGAGGGTAACAATGGCCTTTTTCCAGGAGCGGGTCTGCACCATTCGCCGGCCCACCCTTTTCGTCTTGCCGGGCACCGTGCTTACGTTCACCGTGGTCACCTTAACCTTGAACGTTTTTTCCACCGCCTGTTTTACCTGAGGCTTGTTGGCCTCCTTGGCAATCTCAAAAGCGTATTTATTCAGCGCCTGCAAGATGGTATTCTTCTCGGTTATCAGCGGGCGGACCAGTACGTTATACAGCTGCATTATTCACCTCTTCCTCTTTTTTATCCCCCCAGAGCTGCTCCGCTGTACGCACCGCTTCCACCGTCATCAACAGTATCCGGTGGGAAAGCAGGTCCACCACGTTCAATATATTTGCCGGCAGCGTCTTTATCTTTTGCAGGTTACGCGCCGATTTAATAACGTTTTCTTCCGGTTTGGCGGTCACTATCAGGGCTGACGATTTTATCCCGAGAGCGCCCAGGATTTCCGCCATCTGCTTCGTCTTTGGCGCCTCCAGCGCCAGGCTTTCCAGGACAATTAGTTCCTTTTCCTCCGTCTTGGCGGAAAGGACACACCTCAGGGCTAGCCGGCGCATCTTTTTCGGCATCGCCTGCGTGTAGCTCCTCGGGTGGGGACCGAAGATAATACCGCCTCCCCGCCGCAGCGGTGAACGCCGGCTTCCCGCCCGGGCATTGCCGGTTCCCTTCTGGCGGAACAGCTTGGCGCCGCTGGCGTTGACCTGTCCCCTGGTCTTGGTGGCGTGTGTTCCCTGGCGGGCGTTGGCTCGTTGCCGTACCATTGCCTGGTGTACCACGCTCTCGTTAAAAGGCTCTCTGAACACGCGGTCGCTTATTTCGATGTGCCCGGTTACTTCTCCGGTCAGGTTATGGACTGGAATCTGCACTTCCTTACTTCCTCTTCCCAGACTTCTTTATCAGTACCAGACCGTTAATACCGCCCGGCACCGCCCCCTTGACCAGCAGCAGGTTACGGTCGGGGTCTGCCCGGTAAACTTCCAGCTTACGTACGGTGGTTTGTTTATTACCCATGTGTCCCGCCATACGCGTCCCTTTGAAGACTCTGCCCGGTGATGTGCCGGCGCCTATGGAGCCTCCGGCGCGGTGTCGGTCGGACTGCCCGTGTGTTTTCGGCCCGCCCGCAAAATGGTGGCGTTTAACCACGCCGGCAAAACCCTTACCCTTGGATATGCCGGTCACGTCCACCAGGTCGCCGGTTTTGAACAGGCTCACGTCAATCGTCTGCCCGATTTCAACCGTCTCCCCGTCGCTCACTCCGGACTCTCTCAGGTACTTGAATTTGCCCTTGGCCGTCAGGTGTCCCCGCTTGGCCGTCTTGGCGCCTTTGGCTTCGCCAAAGCCAAGTTGAACGGCGTTATAGCCGTCTTTTTCGGTGTTTTTCACCTGGGTTATGGTACACGGCCCGGTCTTAATGGCGGTAATCGCCGCTATCTTCCCGTCGTCCGCGTAGACCTGGGTCATGCCCAGTTTTATGCCTAAAATCTTTTCCGTCATCTCTCTGGCTCTTCTTTTTTTAATCCTTACAGCTTGATATCTATTTCCACCCCGGCGGGTAAATTGAGCTTGGTTAATGAGTCTATCGTCTTGGAAGTTGTCTCCACAATGTCGATGATACGCTTGTGGGTTCGAATCTCGAACTGCTCCTGCGAGTCTTTGTCAATAAACGGGGAGCGGATGACACAGAACTTCTGGATGTGAGTCGGCAATGGCACCGGCCCAACCACAATCGCCCCCGTGCGCTCCACGGCTTCGACGATTTGTCCTGCGGACTGGTCAACCACCTTGTGGTCAAAACCCTTTAACTTGATGCGTATCTTCTGTTTAGCCATATTTTTTAACCTACCACTTTTTCACTAATTTTGTTGGCCAGGTCCCCCGGCAGTTCCTGGTAGCGCGCAAACTCCATGGAATGGGTGGCTCTACCCTGGGTCAGTGACCTGAGCCGGGTGGCGTAGCCGAACGTCTCTGACAGGGGTATGTAGCAGTGAACGATGAACGTATCGCCCTGCGTGTCAATCGTTTCGATGTGGCCTCTCTTGGCGTTGAGGTCACCGATGATATCACCCAGGAATTTCTCCGGGGTGACTACTTCCAGTTTCATAATCGGCTCCAGGAGGACCGGCCGGGCTTTGCTCATTCCCTTTTTCAGCGCCATGGAGCCGGCCATTTTGAAAGCCAGCTCTGAAGAGTCAACGTCATGGTAGCTGCCGTCATAAAGGGTGACCTTGATATCTACCACCGGATAGCCGGCCATGATGCCGGTTTCCATGGCCTCTTTGATACCTGTCTGTACCGCGGGGATAAACTGTTTCGGTATCGTCGCGCCCTTAATCGCGTTGACAAACTGGAAACCATTGCCTCGCTCCATGGGCTCAAGCTCAATCAGAACATGGCCGTACTGGCCGTGTCCGCCCGTCTGCCGGGCGAATTTAGCTTCCGTTTTTACCGCCGTGCTGATGGTCTCCTTGTAAGCTACCTGCGGGGTACCCACGTTGGCTTTCACCCCGAACTCGCTGATGAGCCGGCTGGTGATAACTTCCAGGTGAAGCTCGCCCATGCCGGAGATAACGGTTTGCCCGGTCTCCCGGTTGTAGGTCACCTTGAAAGTAGGGTCCTCTTCGGTCAGCTTCTGCAGAGCGATGCCCATTTTGTCCTGGTCGCCTCTCGTCTTGGGTTCGATGGCGACCGAGATTACCGGCTCGGGGAAACGGATTGATTCCAGCAGCACCGGCTGTGAAACGGAGCATAAAGTGTCGCCGGTAAAAGTATTCTTCAACCCCAGCGTGGCAACGATACTGCCCGTATCGGCTTCCTCCACCTCTTCCCGTCGGTTGGCATGCATCAGGAGCAGCCGGCCGATACGTTCCTTTTTATTCTGGGAGGGGTTGAAGACCTGGTCCCCCACCGTTACTCTGCCGGAATAAACCCGGAAATAGACCAGCCGACCCACGAAAGGGTCGGAAACTACCTTGAATGCCAGCGCGGCAAAAGGAGCCTCGTCACTCGCCGGACGGGTCACGTCGGTCCCGTGCCGCCCATCGATAGCGTGTATCGGCGGCATATCCAGTGGGGAAGGCAAGTAGCTGACAATTGCGTCCAGCAGTAGCTGGATACCTTTATTTCTCAAGGCGCTGCCGCAGAGGATGGGCACCCCTTTACTGGCTAACGTGGCTCGTCTTAGGGCTTGTTTAAGCTGTGAAGGGGAAACACTTGTTCCTTCAATATAGGCTTCCATCATATCATCATCAATTTCGGCCAGCTTCTCAATCAGCAGTTGGCGAAATTCGGTGAAGTTCGCTTGTTCTGACTCCGGTATCGCTATCTTTTCCGGTTCCGAGTCGGGGTCTCCGCTGAAGTACCACGCCTGGCTCTCCACCAGGTCGATAACCCCCCGGAAAGTCTCTTCGCTGCCCAGCGGTATCTGCACCGGCAGGTACCGGGCGCCCAGTCGCTGTTCAATCATCTCCAGGGTACGTCGGAAATTGGCGCCCACCCGGTCCATTTTATTGATAAAACAGATTCTGGGTACGTGGTAGCGGTCGGCCTGGCGCCATACCGTCTCCGATTGCGCTTCCACTCCGGCCACACCGTCAAAGATCACCACCCCGCCGTCCAGTACCCTCAGGCTGCGCTCCACCTCGGCGGTAAAGTCAACGTGTCCCGGCGTATCGATAATGTTAATGCGGTGGTCATCCCAGTCGCAGGTGGTCGCCGCCGCCGTTATGGTGATACCGCGTTCCTTCTCCTGCTCCATCCAGTCCATTACCGCGGTGCCGTCGTGTACCTCGCCTATCTTGTAAGTGCGCCCCGTATAATAGAGTATCCGCTCGGTGACCGTAGTCTTACCGGCGTCAATGTGAGCAATGATACCTATATTTCTGATTCTCTCTAAGGGAAGATTTCTAGGCACCGCTCTGGCCTCAACTAGTACTTGGTTTTTTGTCATCATATTGAAACTAATCTAGTAACCTCTCACCATCGGTAGTGGGCAAAGGCACGGTTGGCCTCCGCCATTCGGTGGGTGTCCTCACGCCTCTTGATAGTGGTTCCTTCTCCTCGCCAGGCATCGGTTAACTCGGCGGCCAGCCTGTCCGTCATTGACTTGCCTTTCCGGTCTCTGGCCGATTTAAGCAGCCAGCGTATCGCCAGAAAAAGACCACGCTCCGGCTGGACTTCCACCGGTACTTGGTAGGTGGCGCCCCCTACGCGCCGCGGTTTGACCTCCAGCAGGGGAGTGGCGTTTTTCACCGCCTGTTCTAAAGCCGTAACCGCATCTTTTGATACCTGCTGTTCCAGTCGTTGCAGGGCTTCATAAACAATTCTTTCCGCCGTCCTCTTCTTCCCTTGCGTCATTACCTTGTTCACAACCTTGGCTACGGTGACGCTGTGGTACCTGGCGTCAGGGGCTATTTCTCTTTTTGTTGCTCGGGCTCTTCTTGGCATTCTGGGCTCCTGTTATTAGGCAATTATCGTTTTTCTTTGACCATCTTGCTTCCGTACTTGCTGCGACCCTGCTTGCGATTGGCCACCCCGCTGGTGTCCAGAGCTCCTCGGATGATGTGGTAACGTACGCCGGGCAGGTCCTTCACCCTTCCGCCGCGAATCAGCACCACCGAGTGCTCCTGTAGTTCGTGCCCTTCGCCGGGAATGTAGGCGGTTACTTCCATCATATTGGTCAGCCTCACCCGAGCGATTTTCCGCAGTGCCGAGTTAGGCTTTTTGGGGGTGGTTGTCTTGACCTGCGTGCATACCCCTCGCTTTTGCGGTGAGCCTTTGCCCTCGACCAACCGGTTCTTCAGCGCGTTGAAAGTAAAGCGCAGCGCCGGCGATTTGGTCTTCTTGATGACCTTTTTCCGCCCTTTTCTGATGAGCTGGTTAATAGTCGGCAATTGTCTCCTCCTGCCCCACAATTTAATGGATGAGCCTTGGCTCATCCAACAAAACATTAGCCATAGATGCCAGCTTCTGCTTCAGTCTATCGGCTAATTCTGCGTACCGGACACTAAGAATCAAGTATACTATATCAGCCATTGGGATGTCAACACTTTATACTCACCCGTAATCACTGGGTTGATAAAAGCGTCCGGTTACCGGGGTGCCATCGCTTTTAGTATTAGACTAGATTATGCCCATTTCCTCCAACGCCTCTTTGAGCTCTTGCTTCTCCTCGTCGGTCAAATCCTCTATCGGCAGTTGTCCGGGGTGATACGGGCCTCCCCTTAAGCCTACCAGGTCCATTGCTGATTTGCCTATTGTTATAAACATGGTAGGCGCTCTCAGCCACTCTGGAAAAACGGAAATGGACTCCCGCCTGCTGCAAGCCTTGGCCATGAATGTCCAGAGTGGAAAGGTTCTTTTCAAAGCTTCATGTGCCTTCTTGAAATCTCCTTCCTCGACTGCCTCGTAGATCGCATAGCTTAGAGGTGGTGCGAAATTGGCAAGGAAACTTACAAAGCCTCGGTATCTGGTCCCGTAGGCAGCTGCCCCAACGTACTCGACCTCGCCCATTCCAGTGATTAGTATCATGTCTTCCGGGTCAATCAACATCGCTTTCCAGGCATAGGCAGCCGCATTTGGCGTGTTGTCCTTGGTGGCAACGATATTGTCGATTTTTGATAACCTCGCCATCAAGTCGGGAGGAATCATTGTTCCCGAAGTATCTGGATTGTCATATATCATTATGCTTATATTTACTGCATCGGCGACTGTCTTATAGTATTGATACATTCCCTCCTTGCTTGCGTGGTGATAATAGGGGGACGCTACCATGACACAGTCTGCACCAACCTCTTTGGCGTACTTGGCCATCTCTATTGTCCGCCTTGCAGCGGGCTGTGACACACCGGCGATCACGGGTATCCGTCCGGCGACAGTGTCAATCACCGTTTTAATGACCCTTTTTTGCTCTTCAATCGTGTTTGCATAGAACTCCGCGGTGCTGCCATTCGTTATCAAAACCACGTCTTTATTGCCGTCTTTAGCAAAATCAACTATGAATTTAGTATTCTCTTTTATCCCCTCTATATCCACCTCACCTTCCTTGGTATAAGGACATAGTTGCACAGGTACGATGCCTTTCAGCCTCTTCTTAAACTCTTTAGCAGTCATTGTCTTAAGTCCTCCTTAATTTACTTGCCAATTTTTCAGCACCCCTGAAAGTGGGCCGTGGTAGGGATGGTAACTTGGATACAGACTTACCGAAACGTACATATTATCAGGCTAAATTATACGTCAGCGAGCATTTCCCGTAGCCCTTTCCCTTGCAGCTGGCTCCACTGGTAGAGAATGGCCAGGTCAAAACCGATGCAGAAATGCCTGACTCCCATCTCGATGAATTCTTTCGCCTCTTCGAAACTTTCTATTTCTACCCGGGGGTGAACCCTTTTTTTCAGCGCTCGTTCTATCATGTCTCGCTGCACCCTCATTATTTCCGGGCTGTTCATCTGCCCCGGCTTGCCGATGTTGATGGCGTAGTCGCAGGGGCCGAACTGGAGCATGTCCACGCCCTTGACCTCCATTATCTCGTCCAGTTGCTCCATGGCGGAGGCTTTTTCTATCATTACCGCAATGATGACTTCCTGCTGGGCTTTGACCCATGCCTCGCTACCCACCTCCACGAAATAACCGGCGCTTCGCCTCACCGCGCAGCCATGGACGCCGCCGTCCTCCGGGGTTGCCGGTTTCACCGCCCGGACGCATTCCCTGACCTCTTCCGCTGAGCGGCAGTCGCTGAAAAGTACATTCTGGATGCCGGCGCCCAGCGAGCGGGTGGTGATAAATATCCTCGGCTCCTGCTCCACCTTCATCATGGATGACATTTGCGGAAACAGCTCCACCGCCCGGGCAAAGTTCTCCAGGTCGCTCAATCCCCAGGCGGCGTATTCACCACTCAGCTCGATATAGTCGAAAGCGCCCGAAAGGCCTATCACTTCCACTATCTGTGGCGAGACGGATATCATGTGCGTGCCTATGGTTGGCTTGCCGGCATCGAGCAGCTCTCTCAGCATGTTCTTTTTCATTCTGTACTCCTTATGGTATATTAATCTTTATTATTTAGCTTTTCAATTCGGCGTAGATTTCGGTAGCTCTAAACGAGCTTCTTACCAGCGGTGCCGAGGCGACGCCTCTGAACCCCATGTTTTTACCCGCTTCCCGGTAGTCGGCGAACTCCTCAGGAGAAACGAACTTCACCACCGGGTGGTGCTTTGCCGAGGGCTGCAGGTACTGGCCGATGGTCAGCAGGTCGCATCCGGCGGCCCTCAGGTCGCGCATCACCTCTCGCACCTCCTCTCCGGTTTCCCCCAGCCCCAGCATCAACCCCGACTTGGTCACGATTTCCGGGTCGAACTCTTTCACTTTTGACAGCAGTGCCAGGGAACGTCGGTAGTTTGCCTCCGGTCTTACCTCCGGGTAAAGGCGGGGCACCGTTTCGATGTTATGGTTGATGACTTCGGGGCGGGCTTTCACCACCGTCTCCAGCGCTTCCGCCGAGCCGAGGAAGTCCGGTATGAGCACCTCGACGATGACACCCGGGCGGTTGTCATGCAATAGCCGGATTGTCCGGGCGAAATGCCCGGCGCCGCCGTCAGGCAGGTCATCCCTGGTCACCGAAGTGATGACCACGTAGCTTAGTCCCAGTCTGGCTACTGCTTCCAGCAGGTGTTGCGGTTCCTCTTCGTCCGGCAGGTCAGGGCATCCCTTGGGTACCGCGCAGAACGTGCAGTGCCGACTGCACACCTCGCCCAGGATGAGGAAAGTTGCCGTGCCCGCCGTGAAACACCCGCCGATGTTCGGGCAGTGGGCGCTCTCGCAGATGGTGCCCAGCTTTAATCCGTCGAGCAGGTGTGCCATATTGGACATAATCTGCGGGTCGGCCGATGGTTGCTTAAACCAGGGTGGCAGTCTTCCGCTCATCGCCTTCCTTTATCGGTATATTTGTTTTCGGGATTATCTCTATTTGAAATATTTCGGCAAAATGGGCCAGCAGTCTTTCGGTCACCGTTTCCAGGGCTACCTCCCGTCCCAATCGGCGGGAGATAGAGGTTGCCGTCCGGTCGGCAAAGCCACAGGGATAAATCAGCGAAAAATACTCCAGGTCCGTGTTTACGTTGAGGGCAAACCCGTGCATCGTTACCCACTTCTTCAGCCGGAGTCCGATGGCGGCGATTTCCTGGTTACCCACCCAGACACCGGGGTGGTTTTTATCCCTGCCCGACTCGATAGCAAAGTCCTTTAATGTTCTGATGATTACTTCTTCGAGGTTGTGGATATAGCGGTGGATGTCTTTTCCCCACCCCCGCAGGTCGAATATCGGGTAGCCTACCAGCTGCCCCGGGCCGTGATAGGTCACATCCCCGCCCCGGTCGATAAAGACCAGTGAAACCCCTTTTTGGGCTAACTCTTCCGGTGAGGCCAGGATATTTTCCAGCTTACCGGACTTGCCCACCGTTATCGTCGGCGGATGTTCCAGCAGCAGCAGCGTATCCGGTATCCGGCCGTCCAATCTCTCTTCGAGCAGTTGTCTCTGCAGGCGGTAGGCAGCCTGGTAACTGATTTGCCCCGGCTGGTAGACGGCGCACCCTCTCCTGTTCCCTTCACTCGCCCGGCTCAAAGGTTTCATCTCTTTGACGGCAGGAAATGTATCGTTTCGCCGCTCACGTCCAGCGCCGCCTCTCGGAATGCCTCGGAAAGGCTGGGGTGGGAATGTATCGTGGCGATGATTTCCTGCGGCGTCACGTCCAGTTTCATCGCCAGGGTGGCTTCGGCAATTAGTTCCGTGGCTTGCGGACCGACGATGTGGACGCCGAGTATCTGGCCGTATTTCTGGTCGGTGACTATCTTTACCAGTCCCCGCCGCTCTCCTTTGATGATGGCCATGCCGTTGGCGGCGAAGGGAAATTTCCCTATCTGCACCTGGTATTCCTGGGCTCTGGCGTCCGCCTCGGTGAGCCCCACGCCGGCCAGTTCCGGCAGGGTGAAAACGCAGCGCGGCACTACCTGGTAATCGATTGTCGTATCTTTGCCCAGGACGTTCTCCGCGGCCACGACCCCTTCTTCCATGGCGACGTAGGCCAGCATCATGCCGCCGACCGCGTCGCCGGCGGCGTAGATATCGGGCACACTGGTGGCCATGCTTTCGTTTACTTTGATGGCGCCTTTCTCTACGGCTACTCCGGCTTCTTCCAGCCCCAGCCCGTCCAGGTTGGGGCGGTAGCCCACCCCGATGGCGACCACCTCCGCCACCAGTGTCTTCTCACCCTCGCCGGTAACCACGGTGACCGCTTTGCCCCCCGCCGCATCTTCGATAGCGCTCACTTTGGCGCTCTCATATATTTCCACTCCGTCCTCTTTCAGGGCTTTACTCACCACCGCGGTTACTTCCACGTCTTCCAGGGGCAGGATGTGGGGTAGCATTTCCACTATGGTCACTTTGCTGCCCAGCTTGGCCAGGATGGTGGCCATCTCCACGCCGATAACCCCGCCCCCGATCATCAGCAGGCTCTCCGGGACCCGTTCCAGGTCGAGCACGTCTTCCGCGCTGATTACGCCGCGGGGACTGTCCGCCCCCGGAATCGGCAGTGTTATCGGCCGGGCGCCGGTGGCGATGATTATCTTCTGTGCCTGAAGGACCTGTTTTTGCCCCTGCCCGTCGGTTATCTCCACCTGCATTGACGGCAGCAGCCGGGCGCGTCCGTTGATAACTTCGACCCCGTTTCCCTTCAGCAGGCCCTGGACGCCGGATACCAGCGTCGAGATAACCGTGCTCTTGCGCGCCATCATTTTGGCCAGGTCGATACTGACCCCGGTGGTGGTTATGCCGTATTGCCCGGCGTTCTTGATTGACTCGTAGAGCTCCACGCTGTGCAGCAGCGATTTCGAAGGGATGCACCCGTGATTCAAGCAGGTCCCTCCCAGCCTGTCCTCTTCGATGAGGGTAACCTTGCCTCCCAGCCGGGCGGCCCTTATCGCGGCGACGTATCCTGCCGGACCGCCGCCGATGATGATCAGTTCTCGTGTCTCCACGGTGTACCTCCCTGTTACGCGCTGATTAGCAACCGGTATGGGTTTTCCAGCAGCTTGATGACGCCGGCCATGAACCCGGCGGCCACCGCGCCGTCGATTACTCTGTGGTCATAGGTAAAATAGTAGGTCATTATCGGACGGATGACGATTTGCCCCTCCCTGACCACCGCCCGGTCGGTGATGGCGCCGGTGCCCAGGATGGCCGACTCCGGCTGGTTGATGATTACCGTCTCGAAGCGGTATCCGGCGCCGACGGCGCCCAGATTGCTCAGGGTGAAGGTGCCGCCGCTGATATCGTCCGGCTGCAGTTTCCCCTCTCTCGCCCTGGAAGCCAGCGCCTTTACTGTCTGGCTGATTTCTTTCAGTGATTTCCGGTCGGCGGCGGCGACTACCGGGACAATCAGCCCCTCGTCCAGGGCGACGGCCACGCCGATATTGATGTCTTCCCAGATTTTCACTTCATTATCTATCAGGCTGGCGTTGATTGCCGGGTGCTCTTTGAGCGCCCGGGCGACGGCTATCACCAGTAAATCGGTGTAGGTAATGCGGGTGCCGAAGGTGCTTTCCTGCTCCACCAGGTCCTGACGCAGCTTGACCAGCTGGGTCATGTCTATCTCGCCCATGGCGGTGAGCTGGGCGGAGGTGGCCAGGCTGCGGTGCATGTGCTCGGCAATGGCCCCCCGCATCCCCCTGAGGGGTACCGTGCTCTTTACTCTCTTTTCACCGGGGGCGCCTGCCGGGGCGGCCGCCTCTTTGGGCCCCGCCGCTTTATCGGCAATCGCTTTTTCAATGTCTTCCCGGATAATCCGGCCTCCGGGTCCCGTGCCGGTTACCTGCGTCACGTCGATGACGTGCTCCTCGGCCATCTTCCGGGCGACCGGTGATATTTTGACTCTTTCTCCCCTTCCGCCCGCGCTTACCGGTGGGGCGGCGGCTGCCTGGGGGGCGGCCTCGGCCTCGGCGGCCGGTGCCGGTTCAGGCTCCGGTTGGGCGGTTTGCAGGGCGGCCAGTTCTTCTTTCGATTCGGCAATCACGCCAATCGCCGAGCTAACCGCGGCCGTCTCGTCGGCATTTTTTACGATGTGGACAAAGCCGGCGGCCGGTGACTCCACGTCATACCTCAGCTTTTCCGTTTCAATCACCACCACCACCTGCTTTTCCTTTACCTGCTCTCCTTCCTGGACCTTCCACTCAATGATGGTAGCGTCGGCTACCGCCATGCCTAAACGTGGTACCGTAATATCAGTTGCCATCTTTTCCTCCTGAGGCTAGTTTCTAAAAAATCCTTGGCTCACGGCCGCCCGGATAGTCCCTTCGATGTCAACCACGCGGGGGCCGTCTCCTTGCAGTCTTATCTGTACCTGGTCGGCGGCGGCTACCGTAATCTCTCTCTCTCCGTCCAGCGCGATTACCGATGGCTTGCAGAGTACCGTTACCTCTTCTCCGGGTTCCAGTATCTTCATTTCGGCTACCTCCACCTCGGCCACCCGCCCCGGGAGTACCACCGCCCTTACTTTTATATCGCCGCTTCCCAGCCTGATGTACATACCGTGCTGGTCACCGGGTCCCACCGGGTGCAGGTTGCCCCCGATACAGGTCATCCCGATGTTATTCGGCTCAGCCCGGGTGCAGACAATCTGCCTGACCTCGGTCAGCTTCCAGATGGCCCGTGAGCCGGTGAATAGCTGGTCTAGAACTACGGCATCCACCAGTGCCATGTCGATTTCGGCACCGTTCTTGATGACCACCAGTCTTTTATGGCGGCTGATGGGCTCCTCCCCGTCCAGGACATTCCGGCAGATAATTCCGGCGGCGATTCCCGCCGAGGTGGATTCGGTCATCACCGGGAAGACGTTGTTGGTGCCGGTGGATATCGGCACCAGGGGTATGTCCTGCTTTCCCTTGGCCACGTCCCGGTTGGTCCCGTCTCCGCCCAGGGTGACGATGCAGCCCACCCCCCGTTCGCCCATCATCTCGGCGGCCTTGAGGCTGTCTTTGGCCGTGTAGTCCATAACCATGTCCAGTATGGAGACTTTTGCCTTGATATTCTCCGTCAGCATCCCGCCCAGGGCTCTCTGCCCGAGGCTGTAATAGTCCGGCATGATAAGTATCTCGTCGACGCCGGTGGAATCGATGCCGATGATTATCCTTCTCATCAGGTTGGTTTTCTCGGTATTATCGGTCACGCTGGCATAAGCTACCAGCCGTCTGATGTCTTTTCCGGAGGCGGGATTGGCGATAATCCCCACTATGCTCACTTAATCCACCCTGTCTAACTCGTGGCAGTTAACGCAGTTGGGCATCGGCTCGCCTTTCAGGCCGGCAATCAGGTTCTCCGCCCCCATAATGCTCATCTCCGTCCCCGTTTGCCAGGTCTGGGCGCCGATGTGGGGAGTGATAATCAGATTGTCCAGGGTCAGCAGCGGGTCGCCTTTTGAGATTGGTTCTTCTCTGGTGACGTCTATCGCCGCACCCCGTATCCGTTTATGTTTCAGGGCTTCGTACAGTGCTGCCTGGTCGACCACTTTCCCCCGGGCGGTGTTAACCAGTACCGCCGTCGGTTTCATGCCGGCCAGTTCTTTGGCGCCGATGAGGTGTTGTGTATCCGCCGTCAGCGGCACGTGGATGCTCACAAAGTCGGACCGGCTGAGCAGGGTTGGTATGTCCTCGACGTATTCCGCGCCCAGTTCGGCTTCATCCGCTCTCCGGTTGCGGTTGTGGTAAAGTATCTTCATTTCAAAACCACGGGCACGCCTGGCCACGGCGGCGCCGATGCGCCCCATCCCGATAATGCCCAGCGTCTTGTGGTGGACGTCGAGGCCGGTCATTTCCATCGGTCCCCACATCTTCCATTCCCCCCGCGCCGTCAGGTCGACCATTTCCACTATCCTCCGGGCAAAGGTAAGCATGATGGTAAAAGCCAGGTCGGCGGTGCTTTCGGTGACCGCCCCCGGTGTATTGCTGACCTTGATACCCCGCCTGGTCGCCGCTTCGGTGTCGATGTTGTCGTAGCCCACGCTGACATTGGCAATCACTTTGAGTTTCGGTGCCGCCTCCATGACGCCGCCGTCTATTTCATCGGCACCCCAGAGCAGTAACCCGTCCGCGTCGGCCAGGTGGTGGATAAGCTCGGCGCGGGGGATGGTATCCTCTATCGGCCATACCTCGTAATCGGCGTATTGCGCAACTATGTCAAGTGCTTCTTGCGCCATCGCTCTGGTGATATATACTTTTGGCTTCGGCATTTGATATCTCCGGTAATTAGTGTCTTTGTGAAATGTCGTCTATGGCTACCGGCCGGTAAAATACACGTTTTTCCCCGATGCCGATAGCGGGATGCCGATTGCCAGGTCGGCGTCCATCAGTTTCATCCTGCGGGCGGCGGCACCTATCGAGTACATCATGCGGTTGTCCACGTTAAAGTCGCTGGCCGTTTTCACCGCCGAAGCCAGGGCGATGCCCAGGTCCATCGACTGGAAATGGCACATCGGGCCGCTGGCGTCACCGGCGTCTATCTTTTTCGCCTTCAGTATTGTCAGGCAGTTATGACCGCAGGCGCCGCAGTCGAGAGGTATCTCCACCTTTTTGGGCTCGCCGGTAACGCCGATAATCAGTACCGCCGCTGACTTCCGGACGTCGTCGGCGTTCCTCTTGAAAAAAGCCAGCCTCTTCGGGTCGTCCTCATATCTTTTTTCCATGGCCTGGGCCAGCGCTTCCAGTTCTTCGGTGCCGTGTAAAATAAGCGTCTTTGTCGAGTCCATCCCCCTCGTCTTGGGGGAGGTGCGGCTACTCACTGCCATCAACCGGGCGGCATCCAGTATCCCTTCTCTTTCTGCCTCATCCGAGCTTATTCGTGCCATGAATCGTCTCCTTCCTGCGGTTGAACTACTCTGCTGCGTCGATATTCGGCGGCTTTAACCGGTTATCTCGTCTATGGCCGCGATTAGCTGGTTTTCGTCGGGCATCCAGTAGTCCTCCATGATTACACCGTAGGGGACCGGAGTGTCGGGCGCGTTGACCCTCTTTATCGGCGCATCCAGGTAGTCGAAAGCCTCATCCGCGCAGATGGCGGCCACATGCCCGGCGAAGCTCCCCGTCTCGCATTCCTCGGTGAAGATTACCAGCCGGCTGGTCTTCTTGACCGAGTCCAGGATGGTCTTCTTATCAAGGGGCACTATCGTCCGCGGGTCGATTACCTCCAGGCTGAGACCGCGTTCTTTTTGCAGTTTCTCGGCGACATTCAGCGCCTTACTTACCATGTAAGCGGTCGCCACCACGGTGATATCGGTGCCTTCCCGCTTGATTTCAGCCTCTCCGAAAGGTATGGTGTAATCCCCGTCCGGCACCATGCCTTTCGGGCTGGTCCACATCAGCATCTTGTGCTCGAAAAACATCACCGGGTTATCGTCCCGGATGGCCGTTTTCAGCAGACCCTTGGCATCGTAGGGATTTGAAGGCAGGACGATTTTCAGCCCCGGCATGCACATCATCATCCCCTCCAGGCTCTGGGAGTGCTGGGCGGCTGTCCGCCGGCCGGCGCCGCTGAGTGCCGTCATCACCAGGGGCACGGATATCTTGCCCCCGAACATATAGCGCATCTTGGTCATCCCGTTCATTATCTCGTCCCAGGCTACTCCCAGGAAGTCACAGAACCTCATCTGCGGGATGGGCCTCATTCCGGTTATGGCCGAGCCGATAGCGGCTCCCAGGATGGCTGCCTCGGAGAGTGGCGTGTCCCGTACCCGGCGGGTACTTCTCGTACAGGCCCCCGATTTCCCCCATCAATCCGCCCATTACGCCCACGTCCTCTCCCAGTATGTACACCCTCTCGTCTCTCTCCATTTCCTCGTCCATCGCCTCGCCAATCGCCTGGCGAAAGTTTATCTCTCTCATTTTCCCCTCCTAGGCATATACGTTGTCCAACGTTTCTTCCGGTCTCGGGAAAGGACTTTCCAGGGCGAACTTCACCGCTTCGTCCATTTCCGCCAGCGCTGCCTCGTCAATCTCTTTGGCTTTCTCTTCGGTCAGCACCTTCATTTCCAGGAGCTTTTCCTGGAAGAGTTTTATCGGGTCCCGTTTTAGCCAGGCGTCAATTTCCTCCTGGGGTCGGTAGGTGCCGGCATCTCCTTCGAAGTGGCCGTGGTAGCGGTAGGTTTTGGCCTCGATTAAAGTCGGTCCCCCGCCGTTCCTGGCTCTGGCCACCGCCTCCCCCATCACCTCGTGTACCGCCATCACGTCCTGTCCGTCCACCACCACCCCGGGAATTCCGTAGCCCGCCGCCCGGTCGGCAATGTCGTGTATCGCCAGCGAGCAGCTCGTCGGCACCGATACCGCCCACAGGTTGTTTTCACAGATGAAAATTACCGGCAGACACCAGACCGCCGCCAGGTTGATGCCTTCGTGGAATCGCCCGATGTTGGAGGCGCCGTCGCCGAAGAAGCAGGCGGTTACCTGGTCGGTGCCTCTCATTACTGCGGAAAGGCCGGCCCCGGTGGCCACCGGTATCCCTGACCCCACGATACCCGCCGCTCCCAGCATGCCGATGTCCAGGTCGGCGATGTGCATTGAGCCGCCCTTGCCCAGGCAGTAGCCGGTTTTTTTAGCGAAAAGCTCGGCCATGGCCCGTTTCGGGTCACCGCCCTTGGCAAGCAGGTGCCCGTGTCCGCGGTGGTTACTGACGATGTAGTCTTCCGTCCTCAGATGCGCCAGCGCCCCCGAAGCGATTGCCTCTTCGCCAATGTAGACGTGGACGCTGCCGGGAATGTTTCCCGCCTTGAACTCACTGGAAACTCTTTCTTCGAAACGGCGGATACGGACCATGGTGCGGAACATGCTGAGTAACTTCTCTTTTTCTATTGCCATTCTGTTTTTCTCTCCCGTCTTGGTAGTACTGTCCCCGGTGCCGGTGCGGTCGGTAGCTATCTCGGTCTTGCTACGCGCCTGCCGGCCTTTTATGCTGACTTTTTGGCCAGGTCTTCAAGCATGATATCGGCGGCTTCTCTGGCTGACATCCCTTCTCTAATTCCCAGTTTTTTCGCCAGTTCATTGGTTGCCGATAGGCTACCCTGCTCGTAGGTGCTGGTGCCGTTGCCTATTTTGGCCGACATGGTGGACACGGCCACCGCCGGGATATCATACTTGTCCAGCGCTTTCATGCCGGCGATTCCGGCCTCATTCTTGCCGATACCGGCGTCATTGCTGACCATCCCTTTTATCTTCATATTACCCAGGTGCTCGCAGGCATTGACACCACCGTGCGAACCGGTGATGATGATATCCATATTGTTGCTTTGGTCAACCTCGGAACTGGTGTCCACGATTACGATTCGGGCCTTGCCCATTTCTTTGACGACTTTCCGTTTGTCTCCTGACATCTGCTCGTCACCTCTTTCTGAATCTGCGCCGGTGCCTTTTTTGCTCAACTGTTCTCAAACATTCGGTCGGCCGCTTCCCTGGCCGGCATCCCTTCCCTGATTCCCAGTTTCCGGGCTGCCTCGTTGGCTACCGAGATTACGCCGCTGTAATAGGTGTCCACCCCGACGCCGATTTCAGCCGACAGGCGGGATACCGCCGCCGCCGGGATACCGTGTTCGTCCATCAGTTTCAGGGCGGCGATTCCGGCGTCCTCAAGCCCTCCGCCGGCGTCATTGCCAATCATTCCTTTTACCCCGGCGGCAATCATCATCTGCCCCACGTTGATGCCGCAGTGGGAAGCGTCCACCACCACGTCATTCTTGTTTTCTCCGGTCAGTGACGTCGCCGAATCGGCAATGATTATCCGGGACTTTTCTGATTCTCTGACTATTTTGTGTATCTCGTGAATCAAGGCTGTCCCCCCTTTAACGTAATTATTAAACGTAATTTTATTATACTACTTTATTGGCGTGGCGGGATAACCGGAAAATTGCTGGAACCAGGCTGCCTACGCTCCATGGCCGACTCAAAAATAAGGGAAGTGAACCACGGATTTCAACCGTCATGTTCACTTCCTTTCGTTATCTATACGGGCACGCTTAGAAAAACTTGGTACCATTAATATCGGCCGGTCGGGAAAGAATTATCGCTTGCCGGCAACACTTTCCCCAGAATATCCCTGCGCATATTACCTAACGCTCGCCCGCCTTGTCAAGATTTTCCGCCCGGTATCCGGACAAGCTCCTGACCTGGCCGTTCCCCAAATATTAAATGAAACAGAGCATTCTTTTCGGGTTCTCCACGGTGATGGTATTGACCTGTTCCTCGGTTAAACCGGCGTCAACCAGCAAAGGCATGACGTACCGGGAAATGTGGTCGTAGCCGACTCCACCGTAGCGGGCACGCTGGTACTTGTGGCAGACATCGTGAGAGATTAGAATCTGGTCCAGGTACCCCTCGGCAATCAACGCCCGGATTTCTTCCGCCCGCCCGCTGTCGCTGGGGATGCTGATGAAGGTACCTTTATACAGGTTTGCCGGCGCCGGTCCGGACCACCCGAAGCAGTCGTATTCGAGGTAGCAGCCGGCTTTAGCCACCTGGCAGCGCACCTTGTGGTCGCGTACGCGGATGTCGATATGGCTGATGACGGTACGGCTCAGGTCGGCGTCGGCGTTGCTCAGAATCTCCAGTATTTCCAGCACCGCTTCGTTATTCCGGCGTCCCGGGTGTATGTTTAACGGCGCGCCGGTCAGCCGTTGCGCCCGGGCGGCGGCCTGCATCGCCTTTTTTTCGTTGTCCACCAGCGGCCAGGAGCAGCCTATCTCACCGATGATTCCCGCCCGTATCCCGCTCTCGCCGACGCCGGTATTGACATCGCGCACGATTTCTTCGGTTATTTCCTCTTCTGACCTGGCGGCCATGTCCGCCGGGTGCGAGGTGGCCAGATAGTGCCCTGACCCCATGATAATGTTCAGCCCCGTGGCTCTGGAGACGCGCACCAGCGCTTCCGGGTTGCGGTGGATACCGATATTGGTGACATCGACGATTGTCCCCCCGCCCGCCTTTTTGAAGTTCATGGCTTCGTCGATAGCTTCCGGCTCGTCCAGCAGTTCCAAGTTGTCCACGTTCTGGGAACGGTGATAGCTCAGCCAGTGCAGCAGTTCCAGGCTGACCGGCTGGTGCGCTTTTACCCGGTCATTTTCATCCTCTGGCTCGTTGTAGTTGGCCGTGGCGTGTTCCATGATGAGGTGCTCGTGGGGTAGTGTGACTCCCAGTTCTTGGCCCTCAATCGGCCCCAGTACGGTCATTGCTTTTCCGGCGAACTTTGAAACAGGCATCTTCTGTGACCCTCCTTTTCCGGACATCGTCCGGCGGTAACTTGATTATTCGTCCCAGTCGTTCAGAGCCGTAATCGCCTCGCGGAGGACTTTTACCGACTGTTCGGCGGTGTTGACGTCCAGTACCTCGTACGGCGAATGGCTGTACCTTCTCGCCATCAGCAGGTAAATGGAGTCCATTTCCGGGTTTATCTCGTAGGCCATGTGGGTGTCGTTAAAGGTTCCCGTGGCGGTGCAGACGCCGAAGGGTATA
>JACZSH010000055.1 GCA_022574315.1 Chloroflexota bacterium
GTGGCCCAGTCCTCGCGCCGGAGCGCCTCAAAAGCGCCCGCGCAGAGCCGCGCCGTTACCTCCGTCTTTTTCCCATGCCGCCTGGCTTGCTCCCGGATTAGCTGCGCGGCGGATTCCACCGTGCCGGGGTGAGTGCCCAGGACACCGATACGGTCACCGAGTTCCATCGTCTCGTCGATTATTATCTCCAGGACGGACAGTACCGGAACGTTGACCGCCGCTGCCACCTCATCGACCAGTCGGCCGAAAGCGGTACAGGTGAGCAGCACCACCTCAGCGCCGGATTCCTCGGCAAAAGAGGCCAGCAGCCCCAGCCGCCGCACGACGCGCTTACGGGACTGTTCGCCGGCTAAAAAAGGCAGGCCCTCATCTACGAAATGGACGACGTCGACGCCGGGTAATATTTGGGAAACCAGCTCATTGAACAACCTGACATGGGTGGCTACGGCATGCACCATGCCGACTTTTCGTTTCACGTGATACCTCCGGCGCGAATCTGGCGGCTGATGCCATAGTATAGCACCGCTTCCCGCCTGTTTAAAAGAAATTATCGGCCAGGGGTAGGGTAGCCATGTTTTGCAAGCCCTTAAATAGTGGTGATAAATTTTTATTGAATAAGCGCCTTTTGGTTCTAATCACCCTCAAAATAACGCTAAAAAGACTTTTGTTATATGTTAAATCGTGAGTAATGCTCAGTGTTTTATAGCTTGACAAAAAAACCACATTATCGTAGCATGGGGACACCATGAGTCGATGGCAATTTAGGGTTGACGAAGCAATGTTACCGATATGAGTGTCCTTCTTTACACTGGACAGTGACCGGCGGATAACGCCTTACTGCCAGTGCCCATTTTAGCAGCCTGATTTCTGCTGAACATCATTTATCCTCGTTGTCCAAAATGTCAGCTTGGTGCTTGATATTCCGGGTACAACCTCCCACATTAGCAAGTGGCCGGAGCAACTGGAGTAAACTATGCAAGTAAAGAGAGAAACCGCTTTTGACCGGGAACCTTACCCCTGGCCTTATCCCACCGTACGCAAGGCCATCATCCTGGCCGCCGGCGTAGGTAATCGTCTGCGTCCCTTCACGGACCTGAGCCCCAAATGTCTCGTCCCCGTGAACGGAGTGCCGATACTGATTAATACCCTGACTCACCTCGCCAACGCCGGCATTGGCCAGACGGTTATCGTCGTCGGCCATCTCAGAGAAAAGATTGTCGAGCAGGTGGGTTTTCGATTCTGCGGCATGGATATCACCTACGTGGAGTCAGAGCGCTATGCCACCACCAACAATATTTTTTCCCTGTGGCTTGCCCGCGAACACCTTAATGAGGATATACTTCTTCTTGAGGCCGATGTCTTCTTCGCACCGGAGTTGATTGACCGCTTGCTGGGCATCAAGGGTGGGAACCAGGCGGCGGTAGTACGGCACCAGCCCGGGATGTTGGGCACGGTAGTCTGTCTTGGTGATGCCGGCATAATCGAATCCCTGGTAGAATCCAAGCACCAGGGACCTGATTTTGAGTACCGGGATACCTTCAAAACGGTCAATATCTACCGTTTCTCCGGGGAGTTCTTACGGAACAATTTCCTGCCCTGCCTTGATGCCGCCATCAATGCGGGTAACGTCCATGATTACTATGAAACAATCCTGCGCGAACTGTGCGCTCAGTATCGGCTGACCATGACCGCGGTTCACTGCGATGACATCAAATGGGTCGAGATTGATTGCCTGGATGACTTAGACGCCGCTAACTACCTGTTCGCCAGCCAGAAGCAGCGCTACGAGCACGTATCAAAGCTGCACGGTGATTACTGGCGCTATGACTTCGTCGACCACGCTCTCCTCTATAACCTTTACTTCCCGCCCCAAGCCCTGCTCGATGAAATCGCCGGGCACCTGCGTGAACTGGTCCTCAACTACCCCAGCGGCCAGGATGTCCTGGCAGGACTGATGGGGGCGTTGATTGACCAGCCGTCAGCCAGGATTGTCGTTGGCAACGGCGTCTCCGAACTGATAAAAGTCATCAGCCGACGCCTCGGCAGGCGGTTGATAGTACCCGTCCCGTCATTCAACGAATGGATTAACGCCGCACCGGAGGGCGCCGTCATCGAATCGGCTCTCCTTCCGCCTCTCTTCCAGCTGGACGTGGATTCATTCGTCAGGGAGGCCACTGAGAGCGGGGCTGATATCGCCGTCGTCGTCAACCCCAACAATCCAACCTCTCTCGCCGTGCCCAGGGAAGACCTGCTCCGCCTCGTCGAACAACTGGCCGGGAAAAATATCCGGCTCATCATTGACGAGTCTTTTATCGACTTTACCCGGGAGCCCTCGGCGGCCACCATGGTGCCGGAGATAGAGCGGTACCCGAATCTGGCGATAGTCAAGAGCCTGGGCAAATGTTGTGGTGCCGGCGGGCTGCGCCTCGGTTATCTGCTGACGGCTAACTCTCAATTTGCCGCCGCGGTTCGTGAAGAGATTTCCATTTGGAACATCAATAGCTTTGCTGAGATGTTCCTCCGGCTGGCGCCGCGCTATTGGCCCCAGTTTGTTTCGAGCTGCCGGCGTGTCCGGATGACTTGTGATGCCCTCTACCGTCGTCTGGATGCCATCCCCGGACTGGTGGCGTACCGGCCGGAGGCTAACTTTGTCCTCTGCCGCCTCCCCGATAATGCCATGAGCGGCCCGGAGTTCTGCAGAAGACTTTTCATCGATTATAATATACTTATCAAGCACTGTGCCGGGAAAACGATGCCGCAAGCCGACCGCTATCTCAGAATCGCTTCTCGCACCGAGGTAGAAAATGAATTTCTGGTCAAGGCTATCGCCGACATTTTGAACCGGGCGGCACCGGCGGTGCCATCCAGGGGCAAAAACCGGAGCACCGCTTAAAGGTCACTGCTGGCCTGGAGGTGCTCTTCTCCCGGCCGGTAGATATATTTCCGGGCCGGTTTGACCTTCTCCACGAAGAGGGTACGTTCATGGCCGTTGAATTTGATAATGAGCGCATACCAGAAATCACACGGTACATGCAGTTTGACGATGCCCTGTTTATTAGCCCGGAAAGTACCCAGTCCCACCACTGAAATCAGGGCGTCAGTCACCGGTTGATCTCGTTCGTCCAATACCATTACCGTGGCGGCGCGCCAGGGTAACAAGCGCCGGGTGATTGCCTGCTTCAGACGCCGCGTCCGGCCGTAAGAGCTACCTTCCGAGATAAGATTTATGATATCCTTTTCATAGTCTCCCGGTGGCTTCGGGACGTGCCATTCCGGACCATACTTGACTTCCAAGTACTCTTCGGGCGGATTCGGCACGTAGAACTCGCTACCGATAAAATCCACCTTCTTCAATTCCACGAAAAACCGTACCGGGATACGGCTGGCCGGATACATGAACACAGCGTCATTCATTATGCGGTAGCACTCCCAGTCCACCATCACCGGGGGCTTTACTATGGGTACGAATATAAAGTCGTCGGTGCGCCCCAGTGTGGTTATGAAGCCTCTTTCCCGGAGAGTACGGACGACTGGTTCTATCTTCTCTTCGGTGAGCCCGTGCAGTCCGAGCACGGAGCCGATATCAATGTCATCATCCCAGGGAATGAAAGCTTTATCTCTGATGGCCCCGAGGCAGGTCCCCTGTCGAAGGAAAAAGCTTATCCCGGCCTGGTCCATCACCTCTTTTATCTCCAGCAGGACGCGGATGGCCTTGGGGATATCCAGCGGTGCCAGCTTCTCCACCAATCGGTTATGTACTGCTTCCTCAGCCGGAGTGAGTTTTTCCATGCCTGACCCCCCTGATTTATGATTATGGATACCGACGTACTCCGGTAATCTTACCACATATTAAATAAGAGTTGCTGGTATCATATATCCTGGCTACCTGGACGATTTAAAGAACTGGTAGTTTGTCTTTCACAAACCCGATACCAAACCTTACTTTTGAAACCAGGAACGTTTCTATGTAATACTGAATAATTGGGGTGTTTTTTATCCAAGAGAGGCTAGGACATTCCAGTATTCAAATGACGCTAGATATTTACAGCCACGTTGCCCCGGGATTACAAGAGGCAGCTGCCAAGCGATTTGATGAGGCATTTCAAAAGGGTAGAAATTGGGTAGAAAAACCAGTGATTCGGAGTAATAATGAGCGTTAATTTAGCTTCAAAAACATGGGTTAATCGTGACTTGGTAGCGCATACCGGATTCGAACCGGTGATCTCCTCCTTGAGAGGGAGGTGTCCTAAACCCCTAGACGAATGCGCCACACCAAAAAACTGGCTGGTGCCCGGCAGGTTTCCGGCGCAGAAGCCACCACGTATTATCGCCGTTAACCGGAGGTAAAGTCAAGCCGGTGTGCTAATGGCATATGGCGCAGAGAGCACGCTAAAGGTATCGGGAACTAACCATTGTGGCTAACGCGATAACCACAAAAATGAAGTTGATGCGACTGAGTTTCGTAATTCGTTCCGAGAGTTGATGAAGTCGCTGCCCCTCTTCAGGAGTGGGGGCACGCCCTTCAATACTTCGGCCCAGTTTTTCCATGCGAATCCCTGTCGGCATGATAATGCCGAAACCAATTATACTGATAACTATGGTTGCGATGATGCCTGTCAGGATAACCCAACCCCAGGCAGTAGTTACCAATTGCGATAAATTACCTTCGCGAATTAAAAATATCATCGCGGTTCCGGTACCGAATAACAGGATGAAACTTAATGCCATGAGAGGAGTTAATACTGGCGTGATAGCCCTCATGACCGGGCCCTGGATAGCCGGGCCAAGCCGCTTTAAACGAGGTTCTAATATTGGCACCAGGAACAGGTAGGTACCACCGACAAATATTCCGGCAATGATGTGTATCAGCCGTAACGTTGTGTACATTATGACCTCCCCTTTTTACTATATTTATATTGAGAACTGCTAATGTACATTAGTATACTATTTGCCATAATCTTGGTGAAGAGTATATACCCTGAATAATGTCTTGTCAAGTACCTGTTTTCGTTATGAAAACCTCACGACTAAATACAGAAGCACCAGATTCGTCTGCTACGCCGGGCCACACGCTTGGGAAACGATGTTATGGTAAAGACTTCCTAGCATATTAGGGGGCGGTTCAATACGAAGGTTGGTAAAAGCAAGTCTTCAACATTATTGATTTAATTCACTCCCAACACGTTAAGATGGATACTTTGCAAGATATCTTGAAATTCTATAGAAATTCTATAAGGCTCCATTATCATGAAGTGTAAGAGAAACCTCTAAAGTTCTTTTTCATCTACAACACGGTAGACTTCCGAAATAAGGCAACTTAACTGGATTTCTTATCTTTAATCAGGTCGTTTGCATTTCCCCAAAGAAACAGCAACCCTTTCCAGATTAGTTTGCCCAAGTCTATTAACAATCAAAGCATTTGCCTCTAGTCTCCTTTGACTTGATTGTAACTTAAGGTATGTCGTAAGAATACGACTTGTATCACATTTATGGATTACATAAATCACTGTTGAGAATTGAGGCACTTTGGCCCCTGAAAGTGCTAGATACGAAGGCCTGAAAAAGCAACGCCTCATTCTTATTGATTTAACCCCTTCCCATCGTGTGAAGCTGGGAATATTTCGGGATAGTTTGAAATTCAAAAAGGTGACTATTGACCTGAACTTTTGAGACATGATAAAGAAACCGCGGTATCCTGGTGCCGTAAGTGCAACCAATAGCTCATTACTAATTGTGGATTGACTGACGCCATAGAAATGGTACACTTACTATGCTGTTTCTAGTAACAAATAAAAAGTTAATAGGAACGGGAGGTTCAAATGAGAAAAATAACTTTAATATCAATCATGTTAGTCATTTCCCTTTTTAGTTTGCCTGCCTGTGCTTCAGGGATAGCGCTGGAAGAATATGATAAGGTGAAAGATGAGCTGAGTACAATCCAGAGCCAACTTGCGTCACTGCAAAGTAAATTGGCTGAATCTGAGATCGTGAAAGCAAATCTAGAAGTGTTATTAAATGATCAGTATGATGAGTTAAGTCAGTCGTATGATACCGTAGTAAGTGAATATGAGTCTTTGCAGGCTAAGTTTGATGACTTGAGTACTGAATATGAGGATCTTGGTAAGCAATTAGACGCGGTTAGGGACGAATATGAAACATTGCAGGCTCAGTATGAGGATTTGCTTGCAGAATACGATGTTTTGAGAGCGCAGTACGATATCGTTACAGAGGAACCGGCGGTAATTACTGAGGAAGATGTAGAGCAAGCTTTGTTTAATCTTGTAAACCAGGGAAGAGTCACTAACGGTTTAGATGAACAATTGTGGGGTATAAATATATACAAATGGGCAACTGAGAATAGCCGTAACATGGCAACAAACAGGCGCATTGAATATTCCAGTTATGCCTCTTGGCAGGCAGTAGAATGGGCTACAGGATATGACACAACGGATGAAATGGCTGAAGCGGTAATGACAATGTGGAGAAATACTAGAAACTATGAGCGTACTTTTCTTAATATTAACGCTACCTATGGAACGGTAGCAGTATATAAGTCAGAGGAAATTTACTACATTACTTATATTGCCAGTAATTTTCGCTAGCGTTGGGATGATAGTCTTAACAAATTGTAGTTGAGTTCGTATCTGTCTACAAGAATATCCGACCACTTTATATAGAAAAGTCAGATTCGTATTCTATACAGCAACACACGCTGACTAAGTGACGTTTAAACCAAGCTTAATGGCAGATGGCGCAGAGGGTACGCTGCCCCCCGAAACTCCGTGCCTCGAAAACGTCGTCGGGACGGTATTTCCCGGTTACCTCTATTTCCACTCCGGGTTTGAAATGGTCAGGCACCACGCCGCTGTAGACCACGCTCAGGCTCTCCCGGCTGTCGGTCAGGACAAACTCTATGGTCTTCGTTTCTTCGTTCCAGTTGACGGAGCCGGAGACTACCTTACCCTTCACCTTCACCGTTTGCTCCTGCAGAGACGCCGCTTGTGCCCGAAACTGGCTTACGGTGAGAGAATCCGCGCCCCCGTGTATAAAAACTATGTAGGCGCCGTAGATTAGTCCCAGGGCGGCCACCGCTGCCACGGCAATTAACCATTTTTTTCGCTTGTTCAGTGGCGGCTTACCTTGCTTTCCATACTCTTTAAGGCCTTGAAAGGAATTAATAACCGGCTATTGGCTCATCCGTGGCGCAAAACATCAATCGGGTTTAGCCGGGCGGTAACTTCATTTCTGGTGCTTAGGGACGGTAAATGTATACCCTATACTCCTATATAGTATAACCGTATCATTATAAATCTCCCTCCGGCACCTGTCAAGTCGGGTGCCGGCCAAAATGTTGACACCGCCGGGAGGGATAAACTATAATTTGCCGATTAAAGGGATGCCCCCCATAGGCATAATTTAGACAGGAGGTGGTGGTATGCCCTCGTATGTCGGTGAGAAACAGGAAATCCTGGTCCGACTGCGTAAAATGGAAGGACAGCTCAAGGGAATCCAGCGCATGGTGGCCGGGGAAAAGTACTGTGTGGACGTCCTGAACCAGCTTTCCTCGGTCTTGGCGGCCACCCGTAAAGTAGCCGGTATCATCCTGCAGAGCCACATCCAGGGCTGTGTCCGTGATGCCCTGGAGCGGGGCGACCGTTCTGATGAGTTAGTGAACGAGCTGGTGACCGTGGTCGAAAGATTCACCCGGAGATAAATAACCTTTCGTCCTTATAATAACCTCACCCCGGATGGGGATTTCTTCTTTCTCGGGGTCAGGTCATACCTCTTGACAAAAATTGCCGGATGGTATTATTATTAGCTACCCTGATACCTAGATTTACTATGTATCATCAGCGGGAAGTCCGTATTTAGCTTTCACCGTGGAGGTTATATGCCTGAAAACCAGAAAATAGACATTCGGGAGGTAGCCGCGGGCTACGAGTTCCCTCCGGTCAGTTATCAGATAGATTCGGCGAGGGTGGCTGATTACCTCGGGGCGGTTGATGAAGATAATGCCCTGTACCGGGACACCGGGCTCGTGCCCCCCATGGCGGTGGCCGCCCTGGCTCTGGCCGCCCTGTCCGAAGGCATGACCATGCCGCCGGGAGCGATTCATGTCTCCCAGGAAGTGGAGTTCCTCGCTACGGTAAGCACGGCGGATACGGTAACCAGCCGGGCCACCGTCGCCCGCAGTCAGAACCGTGGCAAGTTTCACATGGTCACCGTTGCCCTCCGTGTTGTCAACCAGGGGGAAAAAGAAGTGATGGCGGCCAAGACCAGTTTTATCCTGCCGGGAGACGTCAAGGATAATGAACCGGCATGAAGTTGGGAAAGGAGTTACCGTTGACCGCACTACGTGAAGGCACCGATTTGCCCGGGCTGCAGAAGGAAATAAAACAGGCGAAAATCAATCTCTATGCGGAAGCCAGCCGGGACTTCAATCCCATCCATATCGACGAGGCTTTTGCCAGGAAAACACCTCTCGGCGGTACCATCGCCCACGGTATGCTCATTCTGGCCTATATCTCGCAGATGATGACCGCCGCTTTTGGGAAAAACTGGCTCACCGGCGGTAAAATCAACGTTCGGTTCAAGGCTCCTGCCCGCCCCGGCGACGTTATCACCGTCAGCGGCCGGATAACCCGCGTTGAGCCGGAGGAAGATTATACCCTGTGCCGTTGCGAGGTGCTCTGCGAAAACCAGGATGGGGAGACCGTAATTTCCGGAGATGCTAAAGTCAAAGTAAAGCACGATGGAAGTAGCTCGTGATGGCCTCCCAGACCGGCCCGGCGGTGGCAATCTCTTTTTATACGTTATACGGAATAATCCGGGACGGTGGTTTACCTCGTGGTGACAGGTATAACCTGTCTTCCTGGTTTGCGCCCAAAAGTATAAAAACTTTTGACAAACTCTGCCCCATCTCTTAAAATGTCCCTGACCGTGCCGGCTGATATGCCGACCGCGTATCATAACCTGAAATAGAAGGGAGTTCTTGTCCATGATTGATTTTGACGAGCTTGTCGGTTGTGTCGTTGGGGGTGACGAGGGTGGGGCGCTGGCGCTCACCCGCCGGGCAATGGAGTCCGGGGTACCCGCCCGGGAGATTCTGGAAAAGGGGCTGGTGCGGGCGCTGGATATAGTGGGCGGCCAGTTTGCCCGCGGGGAAATCTATTTCCCGGAGTTACTTCTGGCCGGTGACGCCATGAAGGAAGCCCTGGAGCTAATAAAGCCGGAACTTTCCCGCGGAGGCGGCCTGCGCTCCGGTAAGTACATTATCGGCACCGTCCGCGGTGACCTTCACGATATCGGCAAGAATATCGTCATCATGATGCTGGAA
Source organism: Chloroflexota bacterium (assembly GCA_022574315.1). Taxonomy (GTDB): domain Bacteria; phylum Chloroflexota; class Dehalococcoidia; order Dehalococcoidales; family RBG-16-60-22; genus JACZSH01. The sequence continues at coordinate 9,338 of JACZSH010000055.1, forward strand.
GGAAACGGCTGGGAAGTGGTCGACCTGGGCATCGACGTCTCGCCGGAGCAGTTTTGCCG
>JACZSH010000146.1 GCA_022574315.1 Chloroflexota bacterium
CCCTACGAAAACTCTGGCTGCTGTACTATAGACGCAGAGACAAGCTCCGGCCCGTCTGGGCCCCTACGGGAGAGGTGAACAAGCCATGGAAGAGCTCAAGGAACGGCTGCTGGGACTGACCAAGCGCATCACCCACGTACTGATGCGTCTTTGACGTCGCCTCGCTCGAATCTGAGGCGCGACAGCTCGAGCAGGAATCGGCTCAGAGCGGCTTCTGGGACGACGGCCAGTCGGCCCAGGCCACCATGCGACGCCTGGCCGAAGTAAACACCACCATCGAGACCTGGCGCGGCCTGGAGCAGCAGTCCGGCGACCTGCGAGAGCTGATCGAGCTGGCGCAGGCGGAGGATGACACCTCGCTCGGCCAGGACCTGAAGCGCGATGTCGCCTCCCTCGCCGAACGGCTCGACCAGCTTGAGCTGGAGCTCACCTTCGCCGGCCCCTACGACGCCCGCGACGCCATCCTCGCCATCCACGCCGGCGCCGGCGGCACGGAGTCGCAGGACTGGGCGGAGATGCTCCTCCGCATGTACCTGCGCTGGGCGGAGCGACGCGGCTATGAAGCCGAGATACTGGACAGCTCTCCGGGGGAGGAAGCCGGGCTGAAAAGTGTCATCATCGGGATAACCGGTGATTACGCCTTTGGCTACCTGAAATCGGAGCACGGCGTGCACCGGCTGGTCCGCCTCTCTCCGTTTGACGCTGACCATGCCCGGCACACTTCTTTTGCCCTGGTGGAAATTATGCCGGAAGCAAAGGCGGACGTGGATATTACTATCGCTACTGACGATTTGAAAGTAGAGACTTTCCGCTCCAGCGGGCCCGGGGGGCAGCACATGCAGAAAACCAGCAGCGCCGTCAGGCTCACCCACCTTCCCACCGGCCTGGTGGTCACCTGCCAGAGCGAACGCTCCCAGTACCGGAACAAGGAGATTGCCATGAAGATACTTCGGTCACGCCTTCTGGAGCGCCATCTGGCCGAGCAGGCGAAGGAAAGCGCTCGATTAAAAGGCAAGCACGTTGCCGCCGGGTGGGGCAACCAGATACGGAGCTACGTTCTGCACCCGTATAAAATGGTGAAAGACCACCGTACTGACTATCAGGTAGGCAATACTGAGGCGGTGCTGGACGGTGACCTGGACGGATTTATCACCGCCTACATCAGGCTGGTGCTGGGTAAAGAAGAAGCATGAGAAAGACTGGTTTTATTGTCTTATTAGCTAGCTTACTGGTTGGCTTACTCGGCACCGTAACCGTACAGGCCGGTGGCGGACTGGCGGTAACGGATAGCTCGGTTGAAATCGATTTCCCGATGCGGCTCAACTTTAGCCTCACTGCGGAGAGCGACGTTGACATTACCGATATTCGCCTCCAGTACCGGGTCGACCGGATGGGCCATGCCCGGGTCATCAGCGAGGTCTTTATCGAATTCGCTCCGGCTCCCGCCGTTGAGGCCGGATGGACCTGGGACATGAGGAAAACGGGTGGATTGCCTCCGGGCAGCCGCGTTGACTACTGGTGGACCGTGGAAAATGCCGCCGGCGATAGAATTGAGACCAGCCCCAGCCGCCTCAGGATTGAAGACAGCCGCTACGCCTGGCAAAGCCTGACCGATGGGCTGCTTACTCTGTACTGGTATGAAGGTGACACTGCCTTTGCCCGGGAAATAATAAATACCGCCCGGCAGGTGCTGGCCTGGCTGGCCGAAACGACCGGCGCCCGGTTGAAAAACCCGATTAATCTATACATCTATGCCAGTGCTGAAGATTTACAGGGGGCCATGATTTTCCCCCAGGAGTGGACGGGAGGCGTCGCCTTTACCCGGTACAGCACTATCGCCATCGGGATAGCCCCGGACAGGCTGGAATGGGGACGGCGGGCCATGGCGCACGAGATAACGCACCTGGTGACACACCAGATGGTCTTCAATCCCTATAATGACCTGCCCACCTGGCTCGAAGAAGGACTGGCCATGTATGCGGAAGGACCGCTCTATCCGGTATTCGCCGATTTACTCGCTGCCGCTGCCGCCGAAGATTCCCTTATCTCGGTGCGCAGTCTGTCCAGTCCCTTTTCCGCTTATGCGGAGGAGTCGGCGCTGGCCTATGCCCAGAGCTACAGCATCATCGACTTCCTGATTTCCAGTTACGGACAGGAGAGTATGCTGGAGCTGCTGAACACTTTCAGCCGGGGCAGCGGCTATGACGAGGCGCTCATGGCGGTTTACAGCCTTGACATGGATGGACTGAATGTCTTATGGCGCCAGCACATCCGGCAACCTTAAACGCCGGCTAGGCGGAGGACGCTCTCCCGATGGTTTGCTTTTGTGATATTCCATTATCCCTATTAATGAACCATATCTGTACATATGGTAAATATGGCTTA
>JACZSH010000056.1 GCA_022574315.1 Chloroflexota bacterium
CGCCTCTGGCATTGGGGCTGGCGTGAGGAGAAGTTCCAGGCCGGCGGCGGGTGGACGCTGGACGGCGGCGTGCATTTCGCCGATCAGTTCCGTTATCATCTGGGGCCCATCAAGACCGTAAGCGCCGTCATGCGACGGTTCTTCCCCACGCGCTACCGTGACCGGGAGAACCTGGGCGATCCGGTCGAAGTCGACGTGGAGGACGCCACCATCGCCAACCTGGAGTTCGAGAGCGGCGTCATCGGCCAGTGGGCGGAGAGCAACGTCGCCCCCGGCCATCCCATCGGCGCACGCGTGATCTACGGCTCGGAGGGCTGCATCGACTTTGGCCAGGGCCTGAAGACGCGCGTTGAGGAGTTGACGCTGGACGAGCTGACCGCGCACCTGGACCCGAACGCCTTTGAACGAAGGCTCGGGACTACCCTTCGATGTCGATTAGGTGGCCATAAGAAGATACTCAATCATTTTGGGGTAGAAAGTTTTAAGGGGCCTAATTTGGGGGGTGGTCTTTCTTTTTTCAACAATAACGCTATCTATTCTCAGGTTCGGGAGTCCAGCAATTATATTAAAAACTTCATCACGAACAGCTTGTCTATCTTCAGAAGCATGAAAATACTCAATATTAACTCCGCGGTCTATCATGTCATGTTTTAGCTTATAAAGTTCCAAGATACCCGGACAAATATTCGTACACATTACGCTTGTAAGCACTATATATTTCGTGCCTGTTACGGAGAAGTCATAGTTTCCAGATACATCTACAAAAACATAGAGGTAATTCATCATAAACCCAAAACTCCCACTAAAGGCTCTACTTTTCTAAAATGCACCTTACTTCCCCCTCAGCCTCTTCAAAATAGCGTCCACGTAAACCCGCGCCAGGTTTTTTACCGGCGGAGAACGGGATTGTTCTTGAAGTCACTTCACTTATCTGAATAACTCTTTAACCAGAGCCTGTCTATCCAGTTCCAGATAGGAAGTGACCTCGTTAACTATGCCGCTTAAGGTGCCGACCCGCAGCGGTTTGTGTCGGGGAATGGTGAGGTGGTGTTCAGTACCTTTCAGGGTGGAAGTAAGCCTCAGGTGACTGCCTGTCTGGCGGGTAGCTTTATAGCCGTATTTGCCCAGAAGATTGGCGAGTTCTTCGCCACCAACGTCTCTGGGCAGTTTCACGCCGTAATTACCTCGTCTTTGACGATATGAAGGCGTATCAGTGGAGGTTTCTCTTGCGTTTCAAAATGGCACTGGACAGCGTCCTGCACCATGCGCTTTAGCTCCTTAAAAGTGTCAGCCTCGGTGAAGATGTCTTCGCCTATGGCTCTAGCCTGGTAACCGCCCTCGGCGGCTTCCTCAACCAGGAAGATTATTTCTCTCTCCATATCTTATCTCCTGCACGCAGGTTACAATCCCTTGTATCCTGCCTTTCCAGACACCACTAGTTTAGCACAGTTCTCTTGGAAATGGCACTTATGTGGGCTTAGGTTCGAGTCCTGTGCCGCTCACTTCCCCCTCAGTCTCTTCAAAATAGCGTCCACGTAGACCCGCGCCAGGTTTTTGCCGTGCTTCGGTATCCGCGCCCGCTTTTTCCGTTGCTTCTGCTCGCGGCGCTCCTGCCGGGTCTTCATTTTCGGCTCGTTCATCGCGTCATCACCACGTCGTCGAATTCCCGCCGCAGCTCGATGATGCGGTCGCGCAGCAGGGCCGCCTTCTCAAACTCCAGGTTCCGGGCGGCGGTTTTCATCTGCGCCTGAAAGTCTTTCACCAGGCGCGCCACGTCCTCCCTGGTCGCCGGGGAGGCGGCGGAGTAAGGGGTGCGCCTCTCGGCCACCGCTTTCACCCGCTCGGTAATATCGCGGATGGCTTTGCTGATGCCCTGCGGGGTGATGCCGTGCTCTTTATTATAGGCTTCCTGTATCTGGCGGCGGCGCTGCGTCTCCTCTATCGCCGCGGCCATGGAGCGGGTGGTGCTGTCCGCGTACATGACGACGTGCCCGTCAACGTGGCGGGCGGCGCGCCCCATGGTCTGAATCAAAGAGCCTTTCGTCCTCAGGTAGCCTTCCTTGTCAGCGTCCAGGATGGCCACCAGGCTTACTTCGGGCAGGTCGAGGCCTTCCCGCAGCAGGTTGATGCCCACCACCACGTCGTAGATGCCCAGCCGCAGGTCACGCAGTATCTCCACCCTCTCCAGGGTGTTAATCTCGGAATGCAGGTAGTGCGTCTTTACCCCCATCTCCAGCAGGTACTCCGCCAGCTCCTCGGCCATGCGCTTGGTCAGCGTGGTTACCAGGCAGCGGTCGCCTTTTTCCACCCGGCGCTTGACCTGGTCGAGGAGGTCGTCAATCTGTCCCTTAATCGGCTTTATCTCGACGGTCGGTTCCAGCAGTCCGGTGGGCCGCACCAGCTGCTCCACAATCTGCCGGCTCTGTGCCTGCTCGTATTCGGCGGGGGTGGCTGACGTGTAGATAACCTGGTTGAGGCGCTGGTTGAACTCGGTGAAGTCGAGCGGTCGGTTATCTATCGCCGAGGGCAGGCGAAAACCGTACTCCACCAGGGTCTCCTTGCGGGAGCGGTCTCCCTGGTACATGCCGCGTATCTGGGGCAGCGTCATGTGTGATTCGTCGACAAAGAGCAGGAAGTCCTTCGGGAAATAGTCCAGCAGCACCCAGGGCGGACTGCCCGGCGCCCGCCCGGACAGGTGGCGGGAGTAGTTTTCCACCGCGTTGCAGTACCCCGCCTCCCGGAGCATCTCCAGGTCGTAGTTGGTGCGCGCTTCCAGCCGGGCGGCTTCCAGCGCCTTACCCTGCTGCCTGAGTTCCGCCAGTCTTTCGACAAGCTCCTGCTCAATGCCCCGCAGGGCCGGTATCAGTTTATCGTGCGAGGTAACAAAATGCCGGGCGGGATAGATATCCACCGATTCCATTTCGGCCAGTATTTCGCCGGTCAGGGGGTCAATCGAGACGATACGCTCGATATCATCGCCGAAGAACTCAATGCGCAGCCCCAGGTCCTCGTAAGCCGGCTGTATTTCCAGGGTATCCCCGCGTACCCGGAACTTCCCCCGGGTGAAATCCATGTCGTTGCGCTCGTACTGCATGTCGATCAGGTGGCGGAGCAGTTTGCCGCGCTCCTGGCGGCCGCCTTTTTTCAGGCTCAGCACGAAGCTGCGGTACTCCTCCGGTTCACCCAGGCCGTAGATGCAGGACACGGAGGCGACGATGAGCACATCGCGTCGCTCGAAGAGGGCGCGGGTGGCGGCGTGCCGCAGCTTGTCAATCTCTTCGTTGATATCGATGTCCTTCTCAATGTAGGTATCGGTGCGCGGGATGTAGGCTTCCGGCTGGTAATAATCATAGTAGCTGACGAAGTACTCCACGGCGTTATTGGGGAAATAGTCCTTGAACTCGCTGGAAAGCTGGGCGGCCAGGGTCTTGTTATGGCAGATGACCAGGGTAGGCCGCTGCATCCGCTCGATAACGTTGGCCATGGTGAAGGTCTTGCCGCTGCCGGTAACCCCCAGCAGTGTCTGCTGCCTGAAACCCTGGTTCAGTCCCTCCACCAGCCTGTCTACCGCCTGGGGCTGGTCTCCGGTCATCTTGAAATCGGAAACTATTTCAAAGTCTGGCATGGTACAACTCCGCTTTTTCTCCTCCAAGTATATCTTTTTGCCGGGCTGGCTTCAATTGGAGATTTGTTGGTTAGAATAAAAATATTTCACGGTTCTGGCCGCGTTGAGATGGCAAGGGGAAGGTCTATATTTCCGCCCGGGAGTAAGGAAAAGTGACCGGTGTTGTCCCGTCCGGGATTGACAAATAAAAATGAGGCGGTATAATGAGTGCGGCAACCGTTTGCCGTATTCTGCCGGGCACCTGCCGCGAGTACCCGGGCAGCCAAGAGAGACCCCCCCGTCGTTGTGTTATAAGGTTGGTGCTGGCGAGCGGCAAAATAAAAATAAGAAAGGAAATCTAACCAGTGAACTTATCACGACCAAACGCCAATGATGCCACCCGGACGACAAATCGGTCCCGGAATGTGGTGCCCATGAGTGGCCTCTGCTCCCGGTGCCTTGATGACTGTACGGGAAACTGCGAGGTATTCAAAGCTTCTTTCCGGGGACGGGAGGTTATCTATCCGGGGCCATTCGGCGATATCACCGCCGGCGGTGATAAAAATTACCCGGTAGACTATTCTCATTTCAATATCCAGGGATATGCCCTGGGAGCCGAGGGCCTGCCCGCCGGTGTGGACGGTAACCCGGACACGGCTACCTTCCCTTCGGTAAATACCGAGACCGATTACGGCTGGGATATCAAAGTCAAGATGAAAATGCCGGTGTTTACCGGCGCGCTCGGTTCTACGGAGATAGCCCGTAAATACTGGGAACATTTTGCGGTTGGAGCGGCTATCAGCGGCGTGACCCTGGTCTGCGGTGAAAATGTCTGCGGTATTGACCCCCAGCTCGAACTCGATGCCAACGGTAAGATTACTCTGGCGCCGGATATGGACCGGCGTATTGATATTTACCGGCGTTATCACCAGGGATACGGTGAGATTCTCGTCCAGATGAACGTTGAGGATACCAGGCTGGGCGTGGCTGAGTACGTTAGCCGAAAACACGGCCTGGACACCATCGAACTCAAATGGGGCCAGGGCGCCAAGTGTATCGGCGGTGAGATAAAGGTGGACAGCCTGGAACGGGCGCTGGAACTCCAGAAGCGAGGCTATATCGTCACCCCCGACCCGTCCGACCCGATAAGCGTTATGGCTTTCAAGGACGGCTCTCTTAAGGAATTTGAACGCCACAGCCGACTCGGCTTCATTGGCGAAGAAGGGTTTTACGCAGAAATAAAACGCTTGAGAGACCTTGGTTTTAAACGTATTACCCTGAAAACCGGTGCCTATGGTCTGCGTGAGCTTGCCATGGCCATTAAATGGGGCTCCAAAGCCAGGATTGACCTGCTCACCATTGACGGCGCTCCGGGCGGCACCGGCATGAGCCCCTGGCGGATGATGGAAGAGTGGGGTATGCCGAGCCTTTACCTGCATGCGGCGGCCTATGATTTCTGTAACAGGCTGGCGGAGAGAGGCGAGCGGGTACCGGATATCGCTTTTGCCGGTGGCTTCAGCAGCGAGGATGGAGTCTTCAAAGCCCTGGCACTCGGGGCTCCTTTCGTCCGGGCGGTGTGTATGGGGCGCGCCCTGATGATTCCGGGCATGGTGGGCAAGAGTATTACCCAATGGCTGAAAGACGGAAAACTGCCGAAGAGTGTCGGCCAGTTCGGTGCCACGCCGGAAGAAATCTTCGTCAATTATGAAGACGTTAAGAATATCGTCGGTGCGGATGAAATGAAGAATATTCCTCTCGGCGCGGTTGGTATTTACAGCTACACGGAAAAACTGCGGGTGGGATTACAGCAGCTAATGGCCGGCGCCCGATGTTTCCGCCTGTCCGCCATTACCCGTGGTGAACTCATGTCATTGACCAGGGAATGCGCTGATGTGACCGGTATACCTTACCTGATGGAGGCCGGCCGCGAGGAAGCCGAAAAAATATTGATGAGTTAGGAATCACTGGCGGCGTTTAAGAGGCGGGCTCCAGTAAAATGGGGCCCGCTTACTTTTACAGTATTTTCTGCAGTAGATAAACGTCCAGCCGCCGACCGAATTTGAGACCGACTTCTTTCATCACCCCAATGGGTTCGAACCCGGTCGATTCAAAGAGATGGATGCTTACCTCGTTGCCCTCGGCAACCCGGGCAATCACGGTGTGCAGACCGGACAGCTTGCCGGCATCAAGAATGGCTTGACCGAGTTTTTTCCCGATGCCTCTGCCCCGGTACTCTTTTCTCACGTAGAGCGAGCTTTCGGCGGTATCCAGGTAGGCGCAGCGGTCTGACCACTGGCTCAGTGACGCCCAGCCGACGATGATGTCATCCTCCTCGGCGACCAGCATGGGATACCTGGCGCCGTGTTCGGCAAACCAGGCTTCCTGTTCCTGCCTGGTTTTCGGCTCGGTGTCAAAAGTGGCCACCGTTTCCTGGATGGCGTTATTGTAGATTTCAGTGATGCCATCCAGGTCGGCTAAAACGGCCGGTCTAATCGTCAGCATGCTTTTCCCTCTCGCTGAAACCAGGTTACTGCATTATATCACCTGCCCGGAGTTTTGAGAAAGCCCTTTGACACCTTTCCGTCAATCCAATATAATGCTTTACGCTTACCGTTGGCATTCTTCCTCACCCGGCTGTATTCCAACCGGAGGCATGAAAGGATGGTTTTTAAATGGTTAAAGCTATGAAAAGCAGTCTGGAGAGGTTTATCGCCTCTCATCCCGGCTCCGGAGTACTGACGGAGAGAGCCTTCAAAGTCAGCCGCGGCCTGCACACCGACGCTATTTTCACGCTGCCCCCTTATGTTTATATTACCCGCGCTAAAGGGTCTCGCAAATGGGACGTGGATGGTAACGAGTACATCGATTACGTCATGGGGTTCGGCGCTTTGCTGCTGGGGCATGCCCACCCGGCGATGGTTGCCGCCGTGAAAGAGCAAATCGAAAAAGGGACGCATTACGGCGCCGAGAATGAACTGGAAATCGAGTGGGCCGAGTTGATTTGCCGGCTGATTCCCGCCGCCGAGAAAGTGGAGTTCGTTCTTTCCGGCACGGAAGCCAACATGACCATTGCCAGCCTGGCGCGGGCTTTCACCGGTCGGGGTAAAATCCTCAAGTTTGCCGAACAGTACTTCGGCTGGGCGGGTGACCTGCTGCCCGGTATCGCTCCTCCCTATGACCGGCCGTTCGCCGGCCAGATTCCCCCCGTCAGTGACGATGCCGTCTCCGGGGGGACGGTGGTTATCCCCTGCAATGATGAAGCGGCCATGGAAAAAGCCCTGGCTAAAGGTGATATTGCCGCTCTGTTCATCGAAGGCGGCGGGGCAAACTGCGGTCGAATCGGCCAGCCGCCCGAGCTGGTATACACCGCACGGCGTCTTACTCATAAGTACGGGACGCTGCTCGTCATTGACGAGGTTATCAGCGGCTTCCGCTGGTCGCCCGGCGGCTATCAGGCGGCGCTGGGCGTCACCCCCGACCTGACTCCCCTCGCCAAGCTTAACGGCGGCGGAATGCCCGGCGGCGCGGCGGTGTGCGGTCGGGCGGACGTCATGGCGCTGCTGCACCTGAAACCGGGCGACGCCGAGTGGAATCGCCACCGCCACGTCGTTCACCGCGGTACCTGGAACGGTAATCCGGTAACCGCCGCCGCGGCGGTGGCCGTGCTCAATATTGCCGCCCGGGGCGAAGTCCAGAAGCACGCTGAATCTATGGCGGAAAGACTGGTGGGCGGAGTTAACCGGGAAATTGAAAAGCGGGGCATCGAGGCCTGCGCTCATAACTCCACCTCGGTCGTCCATATATTCATCGGCAAGTGCCGGAAATGCGACCGGTCTATCTGCCTGGATGCCGCCAAGTCGATGCCACCGGAGCTCGCCCACGTACTGAACCGGCACCTGCTGCTAAACGGCGTCAGCCTGCACCGGGGCGTCATGGGACTGGTTTCGGCGGCACACACCGCCGGGGATATCGACCAGACCATAGAGGCCTTCGGCGCTGCCTTTGACGGGATGCTGGCCGAGGGAATCATCATCCGGGCATGACCGGGCAGGGTTGTCCGCGGTCATTGACGTGCCCCGCCGTCTCTTCTATAATTCACCTGGTATATCCAGTGGAGAATTCACTTTTTGCGCTCAGGAAAGGAGACTGATTACCATGTCCTCGGAGAAATTGCTTGCCGAAGTAACCGGGAAATACGAAGACACCTACCGGAAAAGGACACCGAAGTCACGGGAAGTCCTGGAAAAGGCGAAAAAGTACCTGCCCGGCGGTGATACCCGAAGCTCCATCTGGTTTAACCCGTACCCCATCTGGATTGATTCCGCCGGGGGCTGCCGTTTTACCGACGTCGATGGCCACGAGTACATCGATTTCCACAACTGCTACACCACGATGATACTGGGCCACGCCAACCCGAAGGTGGTGGCGGCGGTGCGGGAGCAGGCGGCCAGAGGTACCGCCCTGGGGGCGCTGGTGCCGGCGGTGACGCGCTGGGCGGAGCTTGTCTGCAACTGGGTGGACTCGGTGGATAAGGTCAGGTTTGGCAATACCGGCTCCGAGGCGGTGCTGATGGCAATTCGCCTTGCCCGCGGGCACACCGGCCGGGACATGATTCTGAAGACGGAAGGCTGCTACCATGGCAACTATGACCCGGTGGTCTATCCAACCGATGCCACCGGCATCACCCGGGGCACCCAGCGGGAGTCCATCATCGTGCCCTATAACGACAAGGCGGCCGCGGAGAAAGCCATCGTGGAGAACCGGCACCGTCTGGCGGCGGTCATCGTCGAAGGCGCCATGGGCGCCGGCGGCATGATTGCCCCCCGTGACGGCTACCTGGAGTTCCTGCGCCGGGTCACTACCGAAAACGACGTGATTTTTATCCTCGACGAGGTTATCAGTCTGCGCCTGGCGATGGGGGGCGCCCAGGCGATTTATGATATCAAGCCCGACCTGACCACGATGGCGAAAATCATCGGCGGTGGCTATCCGGTGGGCGCTATCGGTGGCCGTGAGGACCTGATGCAGCTTTTCTCCCCCCAGGTGAATAAGGTCTACCACGCCGGGACGTTGAACGCCAACCCGATTACCGCCGTGGCCGGCGTGGCCACTATGGAGCAGCTTACGGTGGAGGCCATTGACCACCTCAACGCCCTGGGAGAGGCTTTCGCCGACGGCGTGCGCGCCGTCTTCGAGCGATTGAACATCAAGGGGCAGGTGACCGGTCTCGGCTCTTTGCATAATATCCATTTCAGCGCTCAGGCGGTGGTGGACGGGAAGACGGCGCGGGAGACCAACAAGGAGCTCCTGCACCTCTTTTACCTGGGCATGCTGGAGAGGGGAATGTTCTTCCCCTCCCGGGGGCTTTTCGTCATGTCCACCCCGATGACCCGGCAGGACATTGACGCCGCCGTGCGGGCGGTGGACGAGGTGGTCACCGACCTTAAACCCGCCATCGGGGAGCTCTGGCCGGAACTCATCGGCAAAGCCCCCCAGTCCTGACCTCGATAGCCTAGTAAGTATTAATAAGAGCCGCCTGTCCTGTAAAAGACGGGCGGTTTTCTTTTAAAGGGAGCTACCTCACTCCCTTGGTCCCCTCCCTTATCAAAGGGAGGGGGAAACATAAAAAAAGAGGGGCGTAGCCCCTCTTAAACGCCCCGTCAATACA
>JACZSH010000147.1 GCA_022574315.1 Chloroflexota bacterium
AGTTTTTGGGCGCGGCAACCGACCGGGTCAGGTTGGTTCTGTTTGGCCTGATGGGCACCTTCCTTTTCCTGCTGAAACTACGCAGTTTCGCCGCTACCGACCCGATGATGCCGCACTTCCACTCCGAGCTTTACCGGCGACTGGACATCAGTATCGTTGACCATGTTATCCTGGAAGGGATGCTGGGATTGCGTTACGATGCGAGAGAGGCGTCTCTTGCTTACAGCTATGACCGCCGGGAAGCCGTCAGCAAAGTGCGAGAAGAGGAATACCAGCTGGCTTTCCTGCTCCGCCCGGTCAGGACTGAAATGATTCAAGCCGTGGCCGACGCCGGTGACCGCATGCCCCGTAAGTCCACCTATTTTTACCCCAAGTTGCCCTCCGGCTTAATCTTGCACCGGCTGGGATAGGCTTGCCCGGTGACTGCCCCGACCGTTTTTTCAGCCGGTAAATAGCCGCCGTTAGGTTGACGCTCAGAGGCGTTCGTGCTAGTATTAAAATGCCTCGGGCACTGCAATAGATACGGGGGATGACCGTAAAACCCCTGACATCGCTTACCTGCCGTCAGCTATGAAAAATCCTTGTCCGAGAGAGGCTATATCGGTGGAGGAAGAGTTAACCAGGCATTCACCGGGTAAAGATACGCTGTTGACCATTGGGGTTTTCGATGGAGTCCATCTCGGCCACAAATACCTGATTTCACAGCTTGTCGAACTCGCCGGGACGCAGGACTTGCTCCCCGGTGTCGTTACCTTTCGCCAGCACCCGCAGGCAGTGCTGTCCCCGCAGACCAAACTGCCCTTTCTCACCGACCTCGAGGAAAGAAGCCGTCTCCTGGGAAAGGAAGGCGTGGCGTTAGTTGTGCCGCTGTCTTTTACCCGGGAATGGGCTGAGCTTGGTGCCCGCCGTTTTGTCGAGTTGCTGATGAAACACCTGCGAATGCGGGGTCTGGTCATCGGGGCTGACTTTGCGCTTGGTCGGGGCCGGGAAGGTGACACGGCCGCGCTGCGTTTATTGGGACGCGAGATGAGTTTCAGTGTCGACGTGGTGCCGGCGGTTAAGCTGAACGGAGAGGTGGTCAGCAGCACCATCATCAGGCAGGCACTGGCCGAGGGTGACATGGCCAGGGTACGCCGCATGGTCGGTCGGGACTTCAGCCTGCATGGGCGGGTGGTTACCGGGGCGGGGCGCGGCGCCGGGATGGGTATTCCCACCGCTAACCTGGAGATTGACCCGGAGCAGGCCATTCCCCTTGACGGCGTGTATGCCACCCGGGCTTACGTTAATGGTAAGCTATATCAATCGATGACCAATATTGGTAATAATCCTACCTTTGGGGATAGTGAGCGCGGGGTGGAGGTTTATATCATTGATTACCAGGGCGACCTGTACGGCCGCGAAGTGAGCATCGATATTGTGGAGAGACTGCGCGGCGAGGAACGCTTCAGTTCGGTTGCCGAATTGAAAAAACAGATTGCCGAGGACGTGAAAAAAGGTAAAGCGATACTGGACGCCAGAGAGGTAAATCAGGTATGACGGCGACTGACAAATCGTTCACTGACCGGGATTATAACCGCCTGCTGAAACGGGGAGTGGCCGAAATTATCGTTGAAGAGGAAATGGTCGGCTTACTCCGTTCGGGGAAGAAGCTGCGTCTTAAGGAAGGCTTTGACCCCAGTTTTCCGGATATTCACCTCGGTCACATGGTGGCTCTCCGGAAGCTGCGTCAATTCCAGGAGATGGGGCACCAGGTGGTGCTCATCGTCGGCGACTGGACGGCCCAGATTGGTGACCCGAGCGGAGTTTCCCTGACCCGCCCCATGCTTTCCGCCGAGCATGTCAAAGCCAACGCCGATACCTATATGAAGCAGTTCTTCAAGGTAGTGGACCGGGAAAAGACCGAGGTAAGATGGCAGAGCGAGTGGTTCGGCAAGTTTACCCTGGCCGATGTCATCCAGCTGACCCGTAAATTTACCGTCGCCCAATTACTGGCCCGCGACGACTTCAGCAAACGGTATAGCGAAGGGCGGCCTATCGCCATTACCGAGCTGCTTTACCCGCTGCTGCAGGGGTATGACTCGGTAATGGTTGAGGCCGACGTCGAGTTCGGCGGCACCGACCAGAAGTTCAATTTCCTGGTGGGCAGAGATCTCCAGTCCATGGTGGGACAGCGCCCCCAGCAGTGCTTCATGACCCCCCTCCTGGTGGGCACCGACGGCGGCCAGAAGATGAGCAAGAGCCTGGGCAACTACATCGGCGTGGCCGAGCCGCCCGAAGAGATATACGGCAAAGCGATGTCAATTCGCGACGACCTTCTTCTGCACTA
>JACZSH010000148.1 GCA_022574315.1 Chloroflexota bacterium
CCGCTCTTTTTCAATGTGCGCCGCGTCGAATCTGGAGTTGAGGAGCATATCGGCCAGTACCTCGAAGGAGATGGCGAAATGGGGAGCGGCCACCTTGCACCAGTAGACGGTCAGCTCTTTGTCCGTACCACCGTTAAGGATACCGCCCACGCCTTCAATGGCCGTGGAAATATCATTGGCGGTCGGACGTTTGGTGGTGCCACGGAAGCAGAGGTGTTCAATAAAATGGGAGATGCCGGCTTGGGACTTGGTTTCATGACGCGAACCGGCGTGGATAAAGATGCTCATGGATACGGAGCGGGTGTGAGGCATAGAGGAGGTTACCAGGCAAAGTCCGTTATCGAGTGTCGTTTTACGAAACAAAGACGTATCCCTTTGGCCATATTGGGTATGGTTCGATTTTGGTTGGTGATGTCATCGCGAGCCGAAGGCAAAGCAATCTATATAAATAATGTAATTACCGGAGATTGCTTCGTCACTGCGCTCCCCGCAATGACAAATGGATTCAACCAAATGCAAATAGAACCCAGCCATTGTGCCTGTTAACATTGTAGTATGGTGCCGGACGGGTGTCAATTTGAAGGTAAGGGCAGAGACGACGCCCTTGTTAAGGGAGTGGCGCTGTGCCATAATGAACTCGTCGTTTTGTGTGTGATTCAGGCACAAAATGATATCCGGTTTTGCCGGATATACTTTATTCCGGGACGGTTAGAAAGCAGGTGCCATGGAAATTATCCGGGAGGCCCTGGCCAGAGGTCAGGCGGCGTTGAATGAGTACGATTCGAAACTGGTTTGCTCGGCTCTCGGTATTCCGGTATGCCGCGAGGTTACTGCCGGCGATGTCGAATCAGCCGCCGCCGAAGCGGCCAAAATTGGTTTCCCGGTCGTTTTAAAAACCGTTGGCGAAAAATTACTGCACAAGACAGAAGCAGGCGCTATTGCCCTGAACCTGACTGACGCCGGGGCAGTGAGGCGGGAAGGCCGGCGGCTGCTGAAAATCAAGGGCAGCCAGGCCCTGCTGGTGCAGGAAATGGTCGGCGGCGCCCGGGAGCTTGTCTGCGGTCTGACCCGGGATGACCAGTTCGGTCCGTGTGTCATGTTTGGCCTGGGCGGTATTTTAACCGAGGTCTTCCGGGACGTGGTCTTCCGCGTCGCCCCGCTGACGGAGTGGGACGCCCGGGAAATGATTTCAGAAATCCGCCATCAGAAAATACTGGAAACGTTCCGCGGGGAAAAAGCGGTTGACCGGGACCAGTTGGTCCAAATCCTGGTGGCGCTGGGGAATATGGCACGGCAATACCCGGCAGTGGAGTCGGTGGATATAAACCCGCTGAAAATAAGACCGGACGGTAGGCCGGTGGCGGTGGACGCCCTGGTGATACTGAGTCCAGGCAAACGACCGGACGCGGCACCGGCGGATAAGCCGACCAAACAGGAGGACCTGAGACGGTTCTTCGAACCGGAAAGCGTAGCCGTCATCGGGGCTTCGGCGACACCCGGTAAAGCCGGCAATACGGTGGTGCGAAATATCCTGGCTAACGGTTACACCGGCAAACTTTACCTGGTCAACCCGAAAGGCGGTGAGATTGAAGGAATCCCGGTGCATTCTTCAATCGGCAGTTTACCGGAGGGAGTGGCACAGGCTATCATCATGACCCCGGCCCGGACTACCGTGCAGGCGGTCAGAGATTGCGCTGCCCGTGGCATCAGGTATATCGTGCTGGCGGCCGGAGGATTTTCCGAGGTTGACGAAGAAGGAGAGGAATTGCAGCGGGAACTGACCCGGGCAATCGCCGAGACCGGGGTTCGCGCCATCGGCCCCAATACTTCCGGGCATATCTCCACACCGCACCGGTTCACTTCCGGTTTTTTCCCGCTGGGTAAGATTCCTCGCGGGAATATTTCTTATATCGCCCAGACCGGAAACTTCGCCACTCATACCATGCGCTACATTACTACCGGGGAAAACTTCGGCGTGGCACGGGTGGTGGGACTGGGCAATAAGATAGATATCGATGAGAGTGAAGTACTCGAATATTATGCCGACGACCCCGAGACCAAGGCGATTTTTATGTACCTGGAAGGTATCAAGCGACCGAGGCGCTTTCTTGAAATTGCCGGTGAGGTCACCCGAATCAAGCCGGTGTTCATGCTCAAAGGGGGCAGTACCGGGGAAGGTTCCAGGGCAGCCATGACGCATACGGCGGCGTTGGCGTCCGACGAACGGATTATCGACGGCGCCATCGCCCAGGCCGGGATTACCCGCCTTTACGACTACTCGCACCTTTTCCTGGTTGCCAAGGCGCTCTCTGTCATGCCCCTGCCG
>JACZSH010000057.1 GCA_022574315.1 Chloroflexota bacterium
ATTACCCTGACCCTTCGCGAAGGAACCCTGTGGCTTGAGTTGCTCACCATGTTTACCTTCAGGTAAGATTCAAGTCCTGAGGAGGTGCTGCAAATGATAAAGGTTACCCTGCCCAGGCTTGAATGCCTACGCTGTGGGCATGAGTGGATACCGCAACAAGAAGAAGTTACAATGTGCCCCAAGTGTAAAACAAAACACTGGGATACACCCAAGACAGACAGAAGAGGAAAAAGGAGGTAAAAATGACAAAAGTTAAGCAAATTGTTAAGCAAAATGTAAAAAAAGCAACTAGAAGAAGGCAAAGAAATTTGGGGAAATGCACCAATTTGAGGCTAAAAGCTGGCTCCCCGAACTGGACTCGAACCAATAACCTAGCGGTTAACAGCCGCTCGCTCTACCATTGAGCTATCGGGGAACGGCGCTGATGTGGACAGGTTATTATCGCCCTTCACGAGGTGGGAAGTCAAGACGGGCTACTGCTGGTTGCCGAACGACCACACCGCCAGCAGTATCATGACGGTGCCGAAGCCGGCCAGTATCGTCACGTTGTTCCAGAGCGACAGGGTTTGTCCGAAGAGGACGATGCCAAAAGAGGACTCCGGACCGATGCCCAGCAGGACCTGCCGGATCGGAGCGATGCCGTAGGTAGCCGGGTTGAGTTTGACCAGCACGCTCATCCAGGCCGGCAGTCCGTCCATAGGGAAGAAGGCCCCGGAGAGGAATACCATGGGGAACATCAGCATCTGCATTACCGCCTGAAAGGCTTCCATGGAGCGGATACGCGTGGCGAGCAGGATTCCCATTGAACCCAGGGCGACGGCGAGTAAAAGCATTAAAGGTATCAGCGCCAGTACCGTCCCAAAGGAGAAAGAGATACCAATCAGGGGGGCGAAGAGAAGGATGATCAGCCCCTGGAGCAAGGCGATGGTTGCCGACCCGAGCGTTTTCCCAATCGCCACCGAGGCACGACTGATAGGAGCCACCAGCACTTCCTTGAGGAAGCCGAACTCCCGGTCCCAGACCACGGATATACCGGCCATAAAAGAACTCATGAGCACGGTCATCCCGATGATGCCCGGGAAAATGAAGGCGGTGAAGTCAACACCGGGGGCGAGAGAACCCATCCGGCTCCCCAGGCCGCTGCCAAAAACGAACAGGAAAAGCAACGGGAAGGTGATGGAACCGACCAGACGCGTCCGGTCGTGCCAGAACCGCAGTACGTCCCGGTACCATATGATATATACCCCGTTGAGGTGATGCAAAATACTCTCCTAGTTAGTGCCGCATACGCCGGCCGTGCTGCCAGACCATCGCTTTGAGGTCGTTGGTAACTTCTTCTTCACGAATCTCCCGTCCGGTGAGCTTGAGAAAGACGTCATCTAAACTGGGGTGGCGGAGACTGACGCTGAGTATCCGGGTGCTGAATTCCTTGATGAAAGGGGGGAGGAACTCCTCTCCGTTGTCGACTTCAAACGTGATGCCCTCACCGTCACGTCTGACGTCAATCCGGTAGTGTTGTTTTATCTCTTCGGCAGCATCATCGTTGTTTTCCGTTTTAACACAGATGATGTCCTTGCTCACCATTTTCTTAAGCTTGCCCGGGGTGTCTACGGCGACCAGTTTACCGTGGTCGATAATAGCAATACGGTCGGCATTCTCAGCCTCGTCCATATAGTGGGTGGTCAGGAAGATGGTGGTGCCTTCACGTCTTCGCAAATCTATAATGTAGTCCCAGATCCGGTTGCGCGTCTGGGGGTCGAGTCCCAGCGTGGGCTCATCGAGGAAGAGTACCTTGGGACGATGCAGTAACCCGCGGGCCAATTCCAGGCGCCGTTTCATGCCCCCGGAATAGGTGCGCACTTCCTGGTTACGCTTGTCCCAGAGTTCCACCATCCTGAGCAGTTGCTCCGTCCGTTGTTTCTGTACCGAACCGGGCACGCCGTATACCATGGCGTGGAAGCGCATGTTCTGCAGGCCGCTGAGTCGTTCATCAAGGCTGGGGTCCTGAAAGACCAGCCCGATTGTCCGGCGCACCTGGCTCTGCTGGTGTACCACGTCCAGGCCGTCAATCGTGGCGGTGCCGGAAGTAGGCTTGGTGAGGGTGCAGAGGATGTTGATGGTGGTCGTCTTGCCGGCCCCGTTGGGGCCCAGGAAACCGAAAATTTCCCCGGCGGAGACATTGAAACTGATGTCGTTTACCGCGGCCAGGGCGCCAAATTTTTTAACCAGGTTTTCAACCCGGATGATATTATCCGACATATTTTCCATTCTACCATTTATGGGCGGCCGTTGTTTAGCGGCCCCAAATACGGTAATATGGAACTGATGAGCGGTTATGGTGGGGTGGGTTAAGGCGTAATACCAAAATTTCCGGAGAAATAATGAGAGTAAGATACGGCGGCTACCAGGGCTTCACTATGAATGCCATATGGGGGCTGATAATAGCCAACCTGCTGGTTTTTATTATTACGCGCATTTTCTCGGAGCTTGTTTTCTTGCTTGGGCTTATGCCCGCCACTGTCCTTGAACGGCCGTGGACGATACTGACCAGTATGTTTGTCCACGGTGGCCTGTGGCATATCCTGGCGAACATGTATATGCTTTATTTCTTCGGTAGTTCCGTGCGCAGGCTGGTGGGCACGGGCCGGTTCCTGGCCGTTTATTTCGCCGGGGGTATCCTGGGGAGCATCCTGTATATCCTCCTCGCGCCGGCTTTTTCATTAGCCGTTGGCGCCTCAGGGGCGGTCTTTGCCCTGGGTGGGGTGCTGGCCATGATGATGCCCAAGATGAAGATATTTATTTTCCCCATTCCCATCCCCATTTCCCTCTGGGTAGCCGTGATTGGCGGTTTTCTGGTGCTCTCCTTTATGCCTTCTATCGCCTGGCAGGCACACCTGGGTGGGTTGCTGCTGGGCCTGATTGCCGGCTATTTCTTCAAGAAGCGGGCACGCTATTTCATTTATTAGCCGGCTTAAACGCCCCAACCAGGGCGAGGTGAACTAAAAAGAAGCCGGGTCTTGCTTACCTGTTTTTCACCACCGAGCTAATTCGCTCCAGGGCTTCAGCTATGTCCGCGGTGCTGACCATGCGGTTGGTGACTGCCCTTACCGTCCGTCCACCTCGGTTGATGACTTTGACACCCTGTTCGCTGAGGCGCTGAATGAACTCGGGCCCGGACATGGTTTCCGGCGACTCGAAGATGACGATATTGGTCTGGATTTCCGCCGGGTTGATGCCCATGCCGGGAATACCGGCCAGGCCATCGGCCAGTCGCCGGGCAGTAGTGTGGTCCTCCGCCAGGCGGTCGACCATTGTCTGGAGGGCGACGATACCGGCGGCGGCAATGACCCCCACCTGGCGCATGCCTCCGCCCAGCATCTTACGCCACTTGCGGGCACGGCTTATAAAGTCACCGGTCCCGCAGAGGAGAGAGCCCACCGGGGCGCTGAGGCCTTTTGATATGCAGAAGCCCACCGAATCCACCGGCGCGGTCAGTTTCTCCGCCGGCACTCCCAGGGCAACGGCAGCGTTAAAGATGCGCGCCCCGTCCAGGTGAACCATGAGGCCGTGCCCGTGGGCGAGCTCCGCGATGGCGGCGGTATATTCAACGGTCAGGGCAGCGCCGCCGCACCGGTTATGGGTATTTTCCAGGCAGAGCAGGGTGGTGTGGGGGAAATGGATGTTTTCCGGTCGGATGGCCTGGGCGACGGCAGCGGGGTCGAGGCGGGCGTCGGCTTCGTTGGGAACGGTGCGAAGCACTACTCCTCCCAGGGTCGAAGCGCCACCCACTTCATACCAGAATATATGGGATTCGCTGCCGACGATAATCTCATCGCCGGGGCGGGTATGAGTTAGAATGGCGACCAGGTTACTCATCGTGCCGCTGGGCACGAACAGGGCGGCTTCTTTAGCCAGCATCCGGGCGGCCAGTGCTTCGAGCCGTTTGACGGTGGGGTCGTCACCGAAGACGTCATCACCCAGCTCGGCGTCGTACATCGCCCGGCGCATTTCATCGGTGGGCAGCGTGATGGTATCACTGCGTAAGTCAATAATCTTCATGGCGGCCTTTCTTATAACGTTTATGTTCCGGCGGCGATGGCGTCTATGCCGTGGGCAAGGGCGGTCAAGTTTAATTCGGCGCGGTCTGCGGAGAAGCTGGCTTTTATTTCTGCCTCAATATCTTCCCTGGTGAGAGGGATCATGTCAAGGCCAATGAGGGCGCCCATCATGATGACATTGGTAATGATGGGGTTACCCAGTTTCAGGGCCATTGCCGTGGCGTCCAGGAAGAAAGCCGTGCCGGAAAGAGTGTCGATAGCCTGTTTCAGGGCAGCGTAATCAGGGTACTTGTCTTTCCGGGTGAGGACATCCACGGTGAGCGTGGGGCGAAAGTTGGTGAGCGTGGTTACCTCCGGATTACCGTACCGGGAGAGCATGCGCAGGGTTTCCAGGGGTTCCAGGCTGACGATAAGGTGAGCCTTCCCTTCGGGGGTGAGGGGGCCAAAGGGCATTTTTTCTGAAATCCGGATGTTGCTCATCACGGCACCCCCCCGCTGCGCCACGCCCAGTGTCTCGCCGATGCTGACCAGGTAGCCTTTCTTGAGCAAAGACCGTCCAATCAGGCGGGAAAGCAGGATGTTGCCCTGTCCGCCGACACCGCTGATAACGAGGTTAATCGGTTCTCCATTGATTCTGGTCATGCGGTCACCTCTCTGAAGATAGCCCCCGGAGGGCAGATTTCAACACAGACCCCGCAGCCGACACAGGTCGCCTCGTCAATGACTGCCTTGCCGGTCTCCCGGTCCCAGGGTAGCGCCGGACATTTAAAAAAGCGGGTGCAGAAACTGCATTTCTCCCCGCGGCATTTTTCGGCGTCAATCCAGACTTTAAAGGGGAATGTTCGCTCTTCCTTCATGCGGACAAGCTCGCATATGCGGCGCATAATCATGACTTTGGTACCGTCTTCTTTCATCAGCCGGAGCAGCTTGGCGGTGGTCCCTTTGATGTCAAAGGGGTCGCTTACCTCCACGTGGCAGCCGATACTCCGGCAGATTGCTTCGGTGCTTATTACCGGCGCCGCTTCACCTAAAATATCAGTTTCCGTGCCGGGATGAGGCTGAAATCCGGTCATGGCGGTGGCACTGTTATCCAGCAGTACCAGCACCATGTTGGCCCGGTTGCGTACCGCGTTTATCAACCCGGGGATTGAGGCGTGGAAAAAAGTGGAATCGCCGCAGATGGCGACTACCGGCTGTTCCAGGCCGAACTGGGCGAGCTTGCCGAAGCCGCTGGCCAGTCCCACTCCCGAACCCATGGCGTGCAGCGCCTTTATCTGCTGGCTTCCGGAAGGATAAACGTCCAGGGTGTAGCACCCGATATCGCCGGTGGGGAAACCGTCCCGGCCATCCTTCCTGATGGCCTGTTTTACCGCCCAGAAACTGGCCCGATGCGGGCACCCCGGGCACCAGGCCACGCCGCGGTTGATGAGCAGCTTATCGACGGCGGTACTAATTTTCCGCTCGTAGTCCGCCTCGCGGATAGTGTAATCGAGGCCGAACAGCTCGGCCAGACCTTTCATCACGATGCTGGGGTTCAGTTCTCCCTCGGCGGGGATGTGCCCGGAATCCTTGCCGTAAATTTTCAGGTCTTTGGATACCGCCGGGGAATCAAAGGCGAGTATCTTGGCATGACTTTCTAAAAAGGGGTCGACTTCTTCTACCATCAGTACCCGGCGGGTGCGGGCGAGATGCTCGGCCACCAGCTTCGTGGGGAACGGCCAGAGCGTCCCCAGTTTGAGGATGCCCACCGATTTTTCCAGTCCCAGAGCGCCCACCGCTTCCAGAGAATAACGGGTGCCGATACCGCTGCAAATAATAAGCAGCTCCGGTTTCTCCGGCCCCTGGTACCAGTTGAACCGGGAACGCTCGAAGAGGGGGCGGATACTGGCCAGCCTCTGGTGCTGCCGGACGTGGCTCGGCTTCGGCATGTAGGGTGAGATGGTCTCCTGGGAGGTGTCAAATTGGGCTTTCTTCCCGATTTCAGGTATCCGGCCCAGCGTAACCGGGCCGCTGGCCAGGGAGAGGCGCGTGTAACTGCGCACCATGACGTAGCAGTTAAACTGCTCGGAAAGCTCAAAGGCCCAGGTGGTCATCTCTTTGGCTTCCTGGGGGCTGTCGGGTTCAAGCAGGGGAGCACCTTCCGTCTGGGCGAACCAGCGGGAATCCGCCTCGTCGCCACTGGAATGGCCTTCCGGGTCGTCACAGACGACGACCACCATGCTGCCCCCGTGTTTTCCCAGGCCGGAATAACCGAGGTGGGCCAGGAAATCCAGCGCCACGTTGAAACCGGCTGTTTTCATGGCGGTGAGGGTGCGTAAACCGGCGAAACTGGCGGCGGCGGCGACTTCCGCGGCCACCTTTTCGTTGATGGACCATTCGACGTAGACACCCGTCTCGCGGGCAGACCTGGCCACGGTTTCGACTATTTCAGAGGAGGGGGTTCCCGGGTAACCGGTAACGAACTGCACTCCGGCTTCCAGGGCTCCCCGGGCGATGGCTTCGTTGCCCATCATCATCTCGCGGGTACCGGTGGTTGTTCCGGCAATGGTGGACATAATATCGCCTCCTTACGAACTGATTTGACCGTGATAGATTTTACTCCGGGAACGCCTAAAGGTCAATTTACGGATAGCCTGAAAGCTTCCTGCGCTGCCTAGTCCATCCGCCCGCCGCCGTTGACGTTGATTGATTCTCCGGTGATGTTGCGGCTAACCTCGGAACTCAAAAAGAGGACCACGTTGGCGATATCGGTCACTTCCTGAGGTCTTTTCAGCGGAATCGTCGCCACTACATCGGCGAAAACCTGTTCCCGCGGTATCCCGGTGCGTTCCGACCGGGCGTCCAGGATTTTCTCCCACATGGCGGTGCGCAAAATACCCGGACAGACGGCGTTTACGTTGATGTCATATTCCGCCAGCTCTTTGGCCAGTGCCTGAGTAAGGCCGATAACGGCAAACTTTGAGGCGGCATAATGAGCCAGACCGGCTTGCCCTTCTTTGCCGGAGCGAGAGGACAGGTTAATAATCTTGCCGGAGCGGGCGGCGATCATGTGGGGAATGACCGGCCGGGTTACCAGGTAGACGCTTTTGGCATTAATATCGAGCACCCGGTCCCATTCCTCCTCCTCGATATCAATGAACTTAACATCCCGGACCACGCCGGCGGCATTGACCAGGATGTCTATCCGGCCAAACTCTTTCAGCGTAGCGGTGACCAGGTTTTCGGCGTCGGCTTTCCGGCTGACATCAGTCTTGACAACCAGTACCCTTGCCCCCTCCCGTTTTAATTTTTTGGCCAGCTCCTGCGCCGCGTCAAGGATAATATCGGCGATAACGACGCTGACCCCTTCTCCGGCCAGTCCTTTGACGATGCTTTCCCCGATTCCCCGGGCACCGCCGGTGACAATGGCCACTTTGCCATCAAGACCCAGTTCCATCGAACCACAACCTCCTTGCAGGCAACTTGATAATGCCCGGTCTGATTCACTTAATCTCTGTCGATAATAAGATAGCAGATTTCAGGGCCGGTTTCATAGCTGCCGGGTAAATGAGGGAGCTTTGCCTCTTCCGGCCGGTGACGATGAACAAAATAAGTTCACCAGTCTTTCCGTAAAACCTTATTTTGAGTTATAATGGGAGCTGAAGTAGACCGGATATCGGGATTTATTAACCGCCTTAACTATGTTGGGAGGTAGGAGTACATGCCAAAGCTCCAGGAATACCAGGGAAAAGGACTGCTGAGAAAGGCAGCTGGCTCCCGAGGTAAGCCTCTTACGGTATTTCGCCGCCTCCCGGTAAAGGACTGACCGGACTTTCCCGGCCCGGTATCATTTATGTTCCTGGATGATATTGCCGCCGTCGATAATGATTTCGGTACCGGTGATGTATTTTGACGCCTCTGAAGCCAGGAAAACGGCCAGGTCACCCGCCTCGTCCATGGTGCCGAGTCGGCCCAGCGGTATTTCCTTGCCGACCTCCTTGATGTAGGCGTCTTCCGAGTCAAAGCCTCTGGAGGCCGCCATGCTTCTCATCATGGGCGTGTCAAAAGAACCGGGTAATATCGCATTGACGTTGATGCCGTGCTCGGCCACTTCCAGGGCGATTGATTTGGTAAAGCCAGACACGGCCCCTTTCGATGCCGAGTAAACGCTTAATCCCTGGTTGGAAACTCTGGGTCCGGTAACCGAAGAGATGTTGACGATTTTCCCGTAGCGGCGTTCTATCATGCCCGGCAGCACCGCCCGGGTGCAGTTGAAGACTCCTTTAATATTGGTGTCGATGACACTGTCGAGGAGTTCGTCAGATGTTTCCAAAAAAGGCAGCGAGGGGGCGACGGCGGCATTGTTGACCAGGATGTCAATCCGGCCGAAGCGGGAGAGTACTTCCCCGACCGCCCGGTTTACCTGGCCGGCGTCGGTGACGTCAACCGGGAAATAAACGGCCGCTTGCCCCGAGTCCCGGATGTCTTTGGCCAGTTTTTCGAGGAGGGCGACAGTGCGGCTGAAAAGGACGGTCCGGGCGCCTTCTCTGGCCATTGCCCGGGCGATACCTTCTCCCAGACCCCTGGCGGCCCCGGTGATGATGGCTACCCTGTCTTGCAAAACTTGCCTGTCCATTTGGCGGTACTACCTCCCCGGGTATTTGATGCCAGATGTTACCTTTTCCACGCCGGAGAGTCAAGCCGAAATTGACAGTGGGGCCGCCCTTTGCTATACTACTCTGGCATTTGGTGCCCGAGTGGCGCAATGGCAGCGCAACCGATTTGTAATCGGTAGGTTAGCGGGTTCGAATCCCCTCTCGGGCTTTGATACGGTACCGGCGTTGATGAAGGGGAGAGGTGCCGGAGTGGTTAATCGGAGCAGACTGTAAATCTGCCGCCCTAAGGGCTACACAGGTTCGAATCCTGTCCTCTCCACCACTATTTATCAGCTGACAAAAGGATAGCCAACGCCTTAATTTATGAGGTGGTTTCCCGTATTTAAGATTTCATATTGGTAGTGGGAGGGCCAGGTTCTTTCGGTAGAGTACGTTCTTGGTCAGAACGGGGTCATCTTGTTCTTTATATCTTGTATCTTTTGTAACTAATACCT
>JACZSH010000058.1 GCA_022574315.1 Chloroflexota bacterium
GCATGGGTTCTCCTTTCGGATAACCGGATTTACGGCCATACTTTTATAGCACATTATGTCCGCGGTTTCAATAAGCAATATTATGGCCGGGCGGGCATAGAAATCCGGTGGGGATAATTTCCGACAGGGCTTTGGGCATAACGGCAAAAAATGAATATTATTTTCCGTATTAAAAATAATTGGGGATAGTATTGACAGGTAAAAACGTGATATGATAGTATTATATGCGGAAAGAGGTTACCGCATTCCGCATATCACAGATTGAAGATAGCGATGAAAAGAGTTTACGTTAACGAGGAAGTTTGCATCGGCTGCCGGCTGTGCGAGGTCTACTGCCGGCTGAAGCATTCCGAAGCAACGGATATAATTAAGGCTTTCCGCAGAGAGACGCCGGTGGCATTGTCCCGGGTCAGACTGGAAGAAAAGAGGCCGCAGTGTTTTTCGGTAAGGTGCCAGCACTGCCACGATGCACCCTGTATCCCGGCCTGTCTTACCGGAGCGCTCCGGCGGGACCCGGAGAGCGGCGTGGTCAGCGTGGATGAGGAGAAATGCAACGGCTGCTGGACGTGCCTACTGGCCTGTCCCTTCGGCGCCATCCGGCAGGACACGAACCAGGGAAAGGTGGTCAAGTGCGACCTGTGCGCCGGTGAAGAAATGCCGGTGTGCGTGGTGAACTGTCCGAACGAAGCTCTGGTCTACGCCGAGACCGGTAACGGCGTTGCGGCCTGAGGCGAGGAAATGACAAAGAACGAAACCAGAGTTAAATATCTTATCGTCGGCAACTCGGCGGGGAGCACGGGGGCGGCCGAGGCGATACGCGAGGTAGACGGGCCGGGTGCGATAGCCATCGTGGCCGAGGAATCCTACCCGGTATACTCACGGCCGCTAATCTCAGAATACCTGGCGGAGAAGTGTTCCCTGGAGCGGATGCGGTTCCGGCCGGCCGACTTTTACGAGCAGAATAATATCCGGACTTTTTTCGGACGGAAAGCGGAACGGCTGGACCCGGCCGGGAAAACGGTGGTACTTGACTCCGGTGAAGTAATCGGTTGGGAGAAACTGCTGCTGGCTACCGGCGGCATACCCATCGTGCCCCCGATGAAAGGGGTCGACCGGGCAGGGGTGTTTACCTTTACCACCCTGGACGACGCCAAGGCGATTGACGAGTACCTGACGGGAAACGACCGGGTGGTGGTTATCGGCGGCGGTCTTATCGGGATGAGCGTCACCGAGGCGCTGCTCAAGAGAGGGGCGGAGGTCAGCGTGGTGGAAATGAAAGACTGGATACTGAACGTATTGCTTGACGAAACGGCGGCGGCGATGGTGACCGACCGGCTGGAGGAAATCGGGGTCAATCTGGTGACCGGCCACACCGTGGCCAGTATCAACGCGGAGGCGGGCGCCATCCACAGCGTGACCCTGGATGACGGGAGCGAAATCCCCTGCCGGATGGTAGTCGTCGCTATCGGTGTCCAACCCTGCATCGGGCTGGTGGACGGTACCGGAATTAAGGTTAACCGCGGGATAGTGGTTGACCGGCACATGGAGACGTCCGCGCCCGGCGTTTATGCCTGCGGCGACGCCGCGGAAGCTTATGATTTTATCTACGACGAGTGCCGGCTGACCCCCATCTGGCCCAATGCCTACCAGGGGGGGAGGACGGCCGGGTACAACATGGCCGGGAAGCCGACCGAGTACCCGGGGGGGACGGCGATGAACTCGTTGAACTATTTCGGGGTGGACGTAATCTCGGCGGGTATGGTAAATCCGCCCGAGGGCAGCTACGAGGTGCTGTCCAGGAACGACGACGGCACCTACCACAAGGTGGTGGTGAAAGACGGGGTGGTGATGGGAATGGTATTCGTGGGCAACATTGAGAAATCGGGAATTATCTACAACCTGATGAAGAAACGGACTAACGTGGAGGACTTCAAGGAGGCGCTGGTGGCCGAAGATTTCGGTCTGACCTCACTGCCGGAGGAACTCTGGCGGCCGCATCTGGAATTACCGGAGGCGGCGGTGGTCTCCGCAGTCGCCGCCCGGGAAACCGGGGAAGAGGTGGCCGGGGAATAGGAACTATTATCCAGGAGTCGGGATGATGAAAGAGCTTAACTTAATGCAGAACCCCTACCAGGATGACAAGGTAATTGACGCCTGCTCGATATTCGGGGTCATGGACACGTCCGGGAAAAGGTTTTCCGGAGAGGGCGTCATCCGGGCGATTGCCAACATGCATGACCGGGGCAACGGGCTGGGGGGAGGTTTTGCCGTCTACGGGCTGTACCCGGAATACGCCGACCTTTACGCTTTCCACATCATGTACCTGAACCGGCAGGGACAGGAGAAAGTGGAAGCATTTTTGAGGGAAAAATTTCACCTGGTGCATACCGAAGAGGTGCCGACGCGGCTGACGCCGAATATCGTCAACCCGCCGGCAGTGCGGCGCTACTTTCTGGAGGTGGGCGACGCCAGGCCGGAGGAGCAGTCCGCCGACGACTACGTGGTGGGGAAGGTGATGGAGATAAACACCGGGTTAGAGGACGCCTTCGTCTTTTCCAGCGGTAAAGATATGGCGGTGTTCAAGGGGGTGGGCTATCCGGAAGAGATTGCGGACTACTTCTGCCTGGAGCAGTACCAGGGCTACCTGTGGACAGCGCATGGCCGGTTCCCGACCAATACGCGGGGCTGGTGGGGTGGCGCGCACCCCTTCAGCCTCCTGGACTGGACGGTGGTGCATAACGGCGAGATTTCGTCTTACGGTATCAACCGGCGTTGCCTGGAGCAGTACGGCTACCAGTGCACCATGCAGACGGATACCGAGGTGGTGGCTTACGCCGTTGACCTGCTGATACGGAAGCACGGGCTGCCGGTGGAAATCCTGGCCAAGGTGCTGGCGCCGCCGCTGTGGTCGGAAATCGAGCGTCGCCCGCCGGGGGAGCAGAAGCTGCTGCGAACGCTGCGTCAGGTATACGGCAGCCTGCTGCTGAACGGCCCTTTCACGGTAATCATCGCCCACCACGGCGAGATGATAGGACTGACCGACCGCATCCGGCTGCGGCCGCTGACGGTGGGCGTCAAGGACGCCCGGCTGTACCTTTCGTCGGAGGAATCGGCCATCCGGCTGATTTGTCCCGACCTGGATGACGCCTGGATTCCGGCCGGCGGCGAACCAATTATCGGCAGCCTGAAAAATCCCCTCCAGCCGGGGGCGGCGGCGGGTAGAGAAAAAGTGCTGACAGCGGTCAGAAAGATATAGAGGAAAATAAAGTGAAGACCTATCTACCGGCAAAATTCATCATTGAAAGAGACCTGGAGAAGTGCATCAGGTGTGAGGTGTGCGTGAATCAGTGCTCTTTCGACAACCATAGCTACGATGCCGAAGACGACGAGATGAGGAGCCAGTCCGATAACTGTGCGGGTTGCCACCGCTGCGTCAGCTTCTGCCCGACGGGGGCACTGACGGTGCGGAAAAATCCGATAGAGTACCGCGATAACTATAACTGGCGCCCGGAAATCATCGAAGATATCATCAAGCAGGCGGAGACGGGCGGCGTGCTGCTGACCGGGATGGGCAACGACAAGGGGCAGCGCATCTACTGGGACCACCTGTTACTCAATGCCAGCCAGGTGACCAACCCGTCGATCGACCCGCTGCGCGAGCCCATGGAGATGACCACTTTTCTGGGCAAGAAACCGGACCGGGTGGAAATCGGCCCGGACGGAGAGCTGAAGACGGAAATGGCGCCGCAGGTGAAGCTGGAAGTGCCGGTAATGTTTTCCGCCATGTCTTACGGAGCGGTGAGCATTAACGTGCAGGAATCGCTGGCCAGGGCGGCGACCGAGATGGGTACCATGTGGAACACCGGCGAGGGAGGACTGCACCCGAAGCTTTACCAGTACAGTAACCACACCATCGTGCAAGTGGCCTCGGGTCGCTTCGGGGTACATCCGGAATACCTGGACCTTGCCCGTATAGTGGAAATCAAAATCGGTCAGGGAGCCAAGCCGGGCATCGGCGGACACCTGCCCGGAGAGAAAGTGAGCGTTGAGGTGGCCACCACGCGGATGATACCGCCGGGCACGGACGCGCTGTCACCGGCGCCGCAGCATGATATTTACTCGATAGAAGACCTTGCCCAGCTTGTCTACGCGCTGAAGGAGGCGACCCATTACGAGAAGCCGATATCGGTGAAGATAGCCGCCGTGCATAACTCGGCGGCGATTGCCAGCGGCATGGTACGGGCGGGCGCCGACATCATCGTGCTGGACGGGCTGCGGGGAGCTACCGGAGCCGCCCCCAAAATTATCCGTGACAACGTGGGCATCCCGATAGAGCTGGCACTGGCCTCGGTGGACAGCCGGCTGCGGCAGGAAGGAATCCGCCACCGGGCGTCAATCGTCATATCGGGCGGCATCAGGAACAGCGGCGACGTGGTCAAGGCAATCGCCCTGGGCGCCGACGCGGTCAACATCGGCACGGCGGCGCTGGTGGCGCTGGGCTGCCATCTCTGCCAGCAGTGCCACACCGGCAAATGCGCCTGGGGTATCTGCACTTCCGACCTTTTCCTGACCAAGCGGGTCAACCCGGATATCGGCGCGCGGCGGTTGGTCAACCTGCTCCGCGGCTGGAGCATGGAGATAAAGGACATCCTGGGAGGGATGGGAGTCAACGCCCTGGAGAGCCTGCGGGGGAACCGGCTTCACCTGCGCGGAGTGGGCTTGAATGATACCGAACTGAGAATCCTGGGAGTGAGGATGGCGGGAGACTGACATGGCAGCCAGAAATGAGACCGACCAGATGGTGAAAATAGACGCCACGGGTATATATTATAAAGAGCTTAATTACCAGCTCCGGGAGCTCGCCGATGAAGGCGTGCCCAAAGTGGAACTGCATAATGTGTACGGTCAGAGATACATCGGCACCGGCCTGAGGAAGCCTCTGGAGATAGAGATTTTCGGCACGCCGGGTAACGACCTGGGGGTGTTCATGGACGGGCCGAAGATAACGGTGCACGGCAACGCCCAGGACGGCAGCGGGAACACGATGAACGACGGGGAAATAATCGTCCACGGCCATGCCGGGGACACGATTTGCCTGTCGGCAAGAGGCGGTAAGGTCTTCGTGCGGGACGACGTCGGCTACCGGGCGGGCATCCACATGAAAGAGTACCAGGACAAGAAACCGAAGCTGGTTATCGGCGGGACGGCCCAGGACTTCGTCGGCGAGTACATGGCGGGGGGTATTCTGGTGCTGCTGGGATTGAACGGAAGGAAAGAGCAGCGAGCCAACTTTATCGGTACCGGCATGCACGGGGGCGTCATCTACCTGAGGGGCAGCGTGGAGAGCTACCAGCTGGGTCGGGAGGTGGGCACCGCCGGACTGGAAGAGACGGACTGGCGGATATTAAAAGAACTGCTGGACGAGTTCACGGAACATTTCGGCGGCGATGCCGGGAAATTACTGAAGCATGATTTTATCAAGCTCTTTCCCCTCTGGCTGCGGCCTTATGGTAAGATATACGCGTACTAGGGGAAGCAGGAACTATGCCGGGGCAGAAAAACAGACTTTGTCTGGTAGCCGTCAGGGAGCAATCACCGGAGCTGCCGGCCGGACTCGTCCGGAGCGGCTTCATCTGTACAGAGGCGGCCGACGAGGATGAAGCTCTAAAGCAAATCGCCGAGCAAGCCCCGGACCTGGTGGTGGTGGCCGTAAACGGTCGCCTCGAACCGGGGAAACGAGAACTAATCCGGACGATAAAAGGTGGCAAATCCCTGCTCGTGGTCGCCCTGGTGGGCCAGGACTCCCTGCCGTACCTGGCGGGGGACCTGAAGGCGGTGGACGACTTCGCTATCCGGCCGTGCGGGGTGGATGAGGTGGCACTGAGGATACGGCGGCTGTTGCAGAGAGAAGGCGGCGACAGCGGCCTTATCAAGCGGGATAACCTGGTAATAGACACGGTCCGGTGCGAGGTATCCGTCAGCGGCCGGGTGGTGGAATTTACCTTCCGGGAGTACGAGCTGCTCCGGTTCCTGGCGGCCAACGAGGGCCGCGTGTTTACCCGGGACACTCTGCTCGACAGGGTGTGGGGCTACGATTACTACGGTGGCGACCGGACGGTGGACGTCCACATCAGGCGGTTGAGGAGCAAGATAGAGGACGCCGGCCATACTTTTATTGAGACGGTGCGGAACATCGGCTACCGTTTCCGGTCAAGTGACCGAAGGTTTTAACGGCACTGACTTTTTTCAACCTCCTTTGAAAAGCGGGCAAAAGAGATAGATTAAGATAGCCTGAACTACGGTTGGGCTGAGGATACCGAGGTAAAGATGTACGACGTAACGGCGAGGATTATCTCCCAAAAAGGGACCTGTGAAGCCGGACATAAAACGGGGGACGAAATAGTTATCGGGCAGCATACCCCCGCCGGGATGTGTTCCTGGGCCTTCGGCGCCCTCTTTCCCTTTGCCCAGGTGCTGCAGTTCGGCGGCTCGTTTCCCTGGGAAGCAGACGGGGACACGGCAATCGTGGCCTGTCCCGACGCCGCCAACCCGGTGGTGTTCGAACTGAGGCGTCACCAACCCCGGCCGGAGAATTAACCAGAAAGCTGGCGGCGGGGTTAAAATCCCGGCCTCTATTTTCCTATAATTCCGGGGGCAGGCTCAAGTTAAACCGGTCGGCGACGCTTTTCAGGCGGCGGACGGTGCCCTCAGGGAGAGGCAGGCCGTGCTGCCACCGGTGGTCGTAAGTCCGGTTACCCCGTTCACCGGGAAACAGGACTTCATTAAACCCCTCCGCCGTGGGCAGGGCTTTCAGGCCGTCAAGAAGATTATCAATGTGCTCTTTATAGGTATCGACGTCGGTGAAAGTAGCGATGTCAATGGCGGCGACAACGCTGTTCTGTACCTGGTGTCCCTCGCTTTTTTGGCGGCCGTCCAGTACCGGTTCCAGCAGGGGATTGGCAATCATGACGCTGGACAGGCACTCGAACATAAGCGCCAGCCCGGAGCCCTTGGGGCCCCCCACGGGGAGGAGGTAAGCGACCCGGGCCGGGTCAGTGACCGGACGGCCTTCACTGTCTACCCCCCAGCCTTCCGGTATGGGAATGCCTTTATCTCTGGCGATGGCGATTTTACCCAGGGCGGCAACACTGGTGGCCATATCCAGGATGACGTGGCGGTGGCGTCCGGCGGGCACGGCGATGGATATGGGGCTGTTATCCACGCCGGCAACCCTCGCCCCGTAGGGCACCATGGCCGGCGGGGTACAGGTGAAGTTGATGCCCGCCATATCGTTATCGGCCGCCATCAGCGAGTAATAGCCCATGGCTCCCTGATGGGAGGTATTGCGGATAATCGCCCAGCCGATGCCGACTTCTTTAGCTTTCTGCATCACCTTCTTCATGGCGAAGGTGGTGACCACGGCGCCGAAAGCCAGCTCGCCTTCGATTACCAGGGTGGCCGGCGTTTCGTTTAAGACGCGAATATCCGGTTTTGGGTTCATATAGCCGCCGTCCACTTCCCTGACGTAAAACGGGAGCTGCTGGACGCCGTGAGAGTCCATGCCACGCAGGTTGGCCCAGAGGAGTACTTCCGCTTCGATGGCCGCATCGGCGGGCGGTAAGCCAAGTCGTAGCAGCACCTCTTTAACAAACTGTTGCAGCGGTTCCCGGGCGAACTTGATTTCACTCCCCATCAATATTTCTCCTTAATCCGATATGAATCAGTCCATTGTAAAAATAAGTTATCGGGAAGTCAACCGGAGCCGGTTTTGGTTCTGTTTGCATTTGGTTGACTCTATTTGTCATTGCGAGGAGCGCAGCGACGAAGCAATCTCTAATATTGCTGAACAATCGATAATAGATTGCTTCGCCTTCGGCTCGCCATGACATCACCAACTAAAACCGAATAATACCCCGGTTTTTCCCCGTAATCCAAATTTAACCTGCCCGAAATATTCCGGAAACAAAGGAGTTGTAAACTGGAAATATATTGCGGAGAAGGAGGCGTTAAGGGATGCCGATAGATACCGGTGATACTGCCTGGATACTGATTTCATCGGCACTGGTGATGCTGATGACGCCGGGCGTGGCGTTGAATCTACGCAGAGACGATGGTTTGCTGACGGGTAATATGCTACAATTTAGTGAGCAATCCCGGGGGGCGGCCACCATCTGAAAACGACTCCTAAAATAAAAAGCGGAGGTAACAATGGCGAGAAGCAGACAAGAAAGCAGTGAGTACGTACTCAAGGCAGCCAAAGAGCATGACGTCAAGTTTATCCGGTTGTGGTTTACTGATATCCTGGGATTTTTGAAGAGCTTTGCCATCACGGTGGAAGAGCTGGAGGGCGCCCTGGAGGAAGGGATGGGTTTTGACGGCTCGTCAATCGAAGGGTTTGCCCGCATCGACGAGAGCGACATGGTGGCCCTGCCCGACCCGGATACCTTCAAACTGCTGCCCTGGCGGCCGCGGGAGCACAACGCGGTAGCGCGGATGTTCTGTGATATCCTCATGCCCGGCGGCCAGCCTTTCGAAGGTGACCCACGTTTTGTCCTGAAGAGAAACCTGAAACGGGCGGCGGACCTGGGTTACACGTTTTACGTAGGGCCGGAGCTGGAGTTCTTCTATTTCAAGGATGACCGGGGGACGGAATTTCTGGACAGGGGCGGATATTTCGATTTAACGCCGCTTGACGCCGCTAGCGAGATGAGGAGGGATACCGTGCTCGCCCTGGAGGACATGGGTATCGGTGTGGAGTATTCCCACCACGAGGTCGCTCCCAGTCAGCATGAGATAGACATGAGGTATACCGATGCCATGACCATGGCGGATAACGTGATGACCTACCGGCTGGTGGTTAAGGAAATAGCCATGAAACACGGGGTTTATGCCACCTTCATGCCCAAGCCGGTCTTCGGGGTAAACGGCAGTGGCATGCACGTACACCAGTCACTGTTTAGAGGAGAGCGCAACGCCTTTTTCGATAGCAATGACGAGTATCACCTGTCCAAGGAGGCGAAGAGCTACATTGCCGGCATACTCAGGCACGCCCCGGAAATAACGGCGATTACCAACCAGTGGATAAACTCTTACAAGCGGCTGATGCCGGTGTCTGATGCGCCGGTCTA
>JACZSH010000059.1 GCA_022574315.1 Chloroflexota bacterium
GCTGATGAAAAAGCTGACATCAACAGGATTTCACAATCTTATACTTTAAACTCTATAGGCAGGATTTATGCTAATGTCACCCGGCTTCTGGGGATGAAACCGCTGGAGCATGAGTATAAGGTCATGGGATTGGCCCCTTATGCCAAAGAGGTGGATATTGCCAGAGTCTATCCTATTTTTGAAAAGACACTATTTGTAGATGGTTTGCAGTTTAAGGAACGTGATAATACCAGGCCGTTTTGGATATATCCTGGTAGTCGATTGCTTAACTATCGTTTTGATTGGATAGCGGGAGCCGTCCAGAAATTTACCGAAGATATCCTTGCCCAATGGACGAAGCATGCCATTGCCGCTACTGGAATAGGCACGGTCGTTTTCAGCGGGGGAGTAGCCATGAATGTAAAGGCGAATATGGTAATGTCCCAATTACCCGAGGTAGAGAGTTTGTTTATCTGTCCCAGTGGAGGGGATGAATCGACTGCCTTGGGCGCCGCCTACGCTGCCATGGCAGACTATTGTTGCGAAAATAATAGGAGTAAGGACCAGATATCTCCATTGAATGATGTTTATTTAGGCATGGAGTACACCTCTGGAGAAATAGAGCGAGCCATAGATGAGGCTAATTTAGGCGAAGATTTCGCCGTTATTAGAGATGAAAAAAATATCCCGGAATTTGTCGCTGCCGAGCTGGCTGCAGGCAGGGTCGTAGTTCGATTAGCCGGGAGGATGGAATTTGGCGCCAGGGCTTTGGGTAATAGGACGATCATGGCGAATCCTTCTATACCCCAGGTCGTACCGAAGATAAACGAACAGATTAAAAGTAGGGACTTTTGGATGCCTTTTGCCCCCACTATTCTGGCAGAGAGCGAACCAAAGTATGTTATCAATCCCAAGTCCCTAAAAGCACCGTTCATGACTATAGGTTTTAACTCTACGGAACTTGCCCAGCAGCACCTTGTCGCCGCACTCCATCCCTATGATTTTACCTTAAGGCCTCAAATAATCAGCGAAGAAGAAAATCCGGACTATTACCAGATTATTGCCAGTTGTCAAAGGAAAACGGGTATCGGGGCGATTTTAAATACCTCGTTTAACTTGCACGGAGAACCGATTGTCTGTTCTCCGGCAGACGCCATCAGGACCTTTCGGAATTCGGGATTGGACACGCTGGTATTGGAAAATATTATTATTAAAAGGTAGTTAGGAAGGGAATTAACTCCTTGGCAACAAACGCCGGAAAAACCTTATTTCATCCCGGCTGAAGCCCCTTTGCAGTAGTAGCACGGCAAAATATATCACGCCGCCCAGCCCGATGACCAGCGCCACGTTTACCACCCCATTCGGGTTTAAAAACCAGATAACGGCCGACATGACAGACGAGGCAATCAGGCTCTTCAGGATAAAGGCGGGCATGACTATGAACTTCAGATACTGAGTAGCGGTCAGTACGGTAATGACGGTGACCAGGCTATAAGAGAACAGTGTCGCCGCGGCGGCGGCGGTGACCCCGAATAAAGGCACCAAAATGACGTTGAGGGTCACGTTAAGCAAGGCAGCTCCTCCCCATAAGATGCCCAGTATTTTCGTTCGTTTGACCAGAATGTGTACCTGGGAAAAGATGACATACGTGCCGAATAAAAGGTAGCTGAGAGCGATAAGCGGCAGCACCAGGGAACCCTCCGGAACGAACTCAGGCGTGGATAAAACTCTGAGCAGTGGCCTGGCCAGGACAGTCAACCCGAAGACAGAAGGGATGGCCAGCATCAGGAAATACTTGAGCGAATAGCTCAGGTGTATTTTCACTTCCTCAATCCTGTTCTCGTCGTAGAGTCGGGATAAGGTTGGCAGCAGGACTACGGCCAGAGGTGCCGCAAAGTACATAATCACGTAGCCGATGCCGTAGCCGGCGGCATAGATACCTACCGGCGTTACTCCCAGTAGAATCCCGATAACGTAGCGGTCACTGGAGTTTATTACCCATGAAGAAAGCATTCCCGGTATCAGTGGTATACCAAAACCAAAATAAGGCCTCAGCCGGGAGAAACGCGGCCATTTGATGCCGATTCGGTTAATAATCAGAAACAGCATGACGGAATCGATGACCACCCGGGCGATAAGCAGTGAGAGGACGGCACCGAAAACACCGTATCCGGAAAAGATGAAATAAGAAATCAGCGCCAGCTCCAGAAAGTTTCGCGCGATTAGCATAAATGAGTAAGTTTTCATTTCCCGGAAAGCCCGGAAGAAGCCAAGATACGTTGCCTCCATTGCCCAAAAAGGTACAATGAGGGCGGTAAGTTGCATAATCCGGAACGAGCCCGGGTCGTTGAGGAGAGAAGCAGCAAAAAACCGGCTCAACAGGAAAAGCACCAGGCCGATAAGCAGGCTGAACCCCAGGCCGGTAACCAGTACCGAGAAAAAACCCTCCCGGATGACGTCTCTGTCCTTTTCCGCGGCTAGAAAACGGGAAAGAGACGCGGGCAGGTTCAGGGTGGACAGGCAGGCAATCAAAGCAAGGGTGACCATCACTTGCGCCCAGATACCGTATCCGTAGGCACCCAGTGTTTTGCTGATAAGGGGCAGCAGCACCAGACCTCTCAGGACAATGACGAGATTAGTCAAACCGGTGATGGCAATGTCTCTGGTATATTTCTCGTAAGAATTCATCGGCTTTTTCAAGTTACTCTGAAAACCAGTCTGCCTACCTTTCCATCTCGGGAGTCGGGTTGAACGGGGCCATGGGATGTATGTACCACACCTCAAAACCGCGGTTGGTATAAAGCCTGTCCAGGGAGGCGTCATCTTCCAATCGGTCAAAATCAGCGGTATAGAAACGGAAGGCAGCCACTTCCGGATATGTTTCTACGTAGGTTAACCGGTCGTTCTGGTCCAGTACCATGTAAGCGTCCTCATTGTAGGCGTTGCCAAGGTAGCGATTCGTATCATAGCCGAAATGCCACGGAACTGTTGGATATTCCCTGGTAGTGGTGTCCGGACGCACATTTCTTTCTTCCAGTGTCAATAAGGCGTGAGCGAACCTCCATGGCGCCAGAGAACTGTTGGTGGTCATAATTCCAGTATCTTTGTTGGCAACAAACCAGGCAAACCCCTTCATGTCGGCCAGAGTTACATGGGTGGAAGGGGTGAAAGTATAGCGAGAATAATGAGCCCGAAAGACACCGTTTATCTGTAAGGCGAGCAGGATGAGCGCGATTAAAGCCAGTGATAATGGTACCAGGTAAGTCCGACCGGTATTTTTTACACGGTTGATTATCTCGAATAATATGAACCCGGCAAAAAGGGCCCCCAGGATTTCGATGTAACGGAGCAGCCGGGCGGGGCCAAACTGAATGTTGAAAAAAAACAGGACAATCAAGGTAATACCGAGTGCTGCCAGGGGACCGTACAAGCCGAATAGTTTTCCCAGTTCTCTATTAGTGGCTACCTTTTTGAGGAGTATGGGGAATGATATCATGGTGAGTAAGCCAACTATCAGGAGATCGCCATGCCTTTTGAAAAATTGTTCGATTACGCTGTACCCGTATCCGGAAGCAAATTCGATGGTGCCCAAGAGGGAATCAAGCTGGTTTGGGCCGCCGGTGGCAATGATGGTGTGGATGTTGATGACGACAGACTTCCATATATAGAAAGGGTAAAACCAGGCGGCGGCGAATAATAATGACACCAGTAATATCGTGATGGGTAAAAACTGATAATTACTGTTAAGTGGCGGTGCCGCCTTGTTGATACCGAAGATTCGGTACAGATTATGCGGTATCATTACCAGTACCCTGTTCGGTAGCCAGAAGAACAGCATCATGAGTAGCAGGGCAAACATGGGTACGAAATGGAATGGCGTCAGCAAAAGTACCATGATAATAAGTAACAGGCTGTAACGAGATTTAGGCACCTGAAATACTCTTACCGCGCAGAGCATAAAAGCCAGCGGGAGCAGCATATCTGCCGATGAGTTTGGCGCGGTAATTACCTGTCCGTATCCGCTGGCGCTCAATGCGGCGGTGCCGGCTATGGTGGCCAGTATCGCCTGTCCTTTATGCGGGAGAATAAACCGGGCGAAGATGTACATGAAAGGCATGAACAATATTGTTGCGAAAAAAGCAGGGAGATAACCAGATAATCTCATCGCACTGACATCGAGAATAGAGGAAAGTTGGGCAAGATAAATGTGCAGTACGGGGTAAATATTCCTTCCGTCGGTATGTCCGGTAAAGATTAAGTCTCGAACCCGACCCAGATGTGATATAACGTCTCCTCTCCCATAAGCAGTGTAAGCTCTCAGGGCAGGTGCTGAAAACAGGATGGCAAGGCTGAAAACGATTAACACCAGCCCGATGACCCACAGGTTACTCGCGGTCTCTTTCCGGTAGTAAAGCTGGTGCAGTATGATGACGGTGCCGCAAACGATGGAAAAAACTAAAACTACCCAGACAATGGAAGGTGTACCTGTGTAAATGGACGATTCAAAGCCGGTGGCCGGATTATTCCTCAAAACGAGGAGGATAAAAGCAAGCAGGGCGAAGCACAGAACAGCTATTACCTTTATGATTCGACTCGATATCATGCCTTATTTACCTAACGCATGCCGCAGTTTGTTGACTCAGCACCGCAAAAACTTCACCCCTGGTGGACACTATGTAAAAAACGGTACAGCTATTGGCGGAAAATCAAACCCACCACCGGCAGCCTCAATCAACCTTACCTTCCGGAGGTAAAAAGATAAAATCAAACTGCTTCCCCGTGTATGAATAGTAACTTTCATCTTTTAGCAATTCGTAATCCTCATCGAGGTAGAGATTAAAGACCATCCTGAAAGTATTGACCGGCGTTATGGATTCATACAGAAAGCGGCTGCCGTTCTCAGGCAGGTAATAGGCATTTAGTATGCTCATCCCCGCTTTCACTCGTATTTCCTCAAATTCGTCAACAGGGCCCTCTCGCGGCGGGATATCGCGTGGGCCATGGTCGGCCTGTAAGATGATAACCGGTTCGGTATCGGATTTGGAGAGTATTTCGTCGATGAGTTCACCGATTTTTTTATTCATGAAAATTAGCTGCTCAATATATCCCTCTTGATAATACTGGGGAACACTGGTGGCATGAAAGACGGCTTGCATCGTCGGATTTCCGTCGCGGTCAAAAACGAATGGGGTATGCACGGCATTTAGGTGGGCAACCACAAAGGTAGGCTCTTCAATGTCAGGGATATCAGCCAGTGTCTCAAATACGAACAGTATATCTTTGCGGCGGTCAATGCCGATAATGTCTCGGAAAGGTTCCAGGGCGGTAGTTTTAATCAGGCCAATTACAAAGTTGGTCATGCCAATGCCGAACGCACCCTGCTCCGGGAGATATACTTCGGCGTATTCACTCATCTCCTTACTGAACAACCCCTCGGATACATATATATTCCGATATCCCTTGCTTTTTAGAAGCCGTGTGACCGTATTATTTTGTTTCTTTGATTTCAGAGTGATGGAATCCCTGAAGGTGATGTACTCCATATTTAAGGAAGATGATAACGATAAATAGGAATGCGCATAATTACTGCGGCTCGTCGGACTCACGTAAAACCCTTTACGAGTCAAGTCAGCTATGAATTCACTATTGTCGTAATCAAAGACTTCTTTTAAAGTGTTTTGGGCAGCATATGAGTCCAGGATGATGTAATAGATGTCCGGCAGGTTGGCCGAAATATTCAAATCCGGGCCATTCGCCTCTTTATTTATTTCCTGGGTATTGGCATCATAAATATGACTGCTTGCCCTGATTTCATAGATGCCGATATTAATAATGGAAATGATAATCAGGATAACCGTTACGATATTCAAATATCGGGTGATACTGCCATAACTATGCCGGGATTTAATGACCAGAAAAGTCACCGTAATGAGGAAGAGCGCCCAAAGAGAACCTAAAATAAAAGTACGTTCCGCGTAACCTATTAGTGGCATGAGTGCTTGAGATACATGTCCGTAAGAAAAGAATAATATCACGAAGCAGGAAGTAATGATGCCGCTTTTATAATAGCTTTTAATGATTAATTTCAATAAGAAAAAAAGAGCCAGTGTGAAAATCGTCACGACTACTATTGGTAAGAAAAGGTCGCTAACTGAAACTTCGTCTATATTATAAGTAAAGATAAAAAGAACCGGGAATACCGCAAATAGAAACGGGTGGATAACCACCAGTTTTTTCACAAAGATACCTCGTAATTTAACATAATATACAATGTTCACCGGTGAATTTATTATTACGGTAGTTTAAAGGTTTACTATGCAACTGATTTCATGACTTATTTTCCTAAAGTATACCACAGGTTATGGGTTTCGCCTTTCAGGTATTGCCATTCTTCGAATGGGTCATCCCTGGCGGATTCCATTGGCGAGAATAAGGAAAGGGTATTCCTGGCCGATTCCAGCAGGGAACGGTCTACGGCTCCGTTCCGGGACAGGCTGAAATAGACCTGCGCTATTGCCGGGTATAACAGGTGTACCCAGGGGCCACCGGACCTGAGCACCGACGGTAGAGACAGGACCGGTGATTTTTTGGAAAACGTTCGTCCCAAGGCCATCACCGACCGCAACACCGGGTGCCTGAAATATTTATCCTTTAGCTCCAGGTAGCTGCCAAAGTCGACTCTCATGTGTTCCCGCAGCAGGTACCTGAGCACCGGGTCGCATATTTCCGCGGCGTCAAACCAGAGCTCCCTGATGTCCGTCCAGTAAACTTCTCTGGTAAGCTTGTAGTCGGTTGCCTTTGCCGCCAGGGCGGTGAAACCGGGCAGCCGGGCAATAAGCTCCTTAAAGTTCTGACCGGCCGTTGCCTGGAAGAGGCGGTTTCTGGTCCGGCAGG
This sequence comes from Chloroflexota bacterium, assembly GCA_022574315.1. Lineage (GTDB taxonomy): Bacteria > Chloroflexota > Dehalococcoidia > Dehalococcoidales > RBG-16-60-22 > JACZSH01. The sequence continues at coordinate 6,874 of JACZSH010000059.1, forward strand.
AGACGTGGTATTTACCGTCACCAATCAGCAGCCCATCCTGGCAGGCAAGGATAATTTTAGTCACCCAGAACGCGGTTGTCTGCGCCTGTTCCGGGGTGGCAGCACCGGTGGGCAGGGGGAAATACCTTAATGCCTCGGCAAGACGGTTAAATATTAATCTGATGCCCTCCCAGGCAGGTATCTGCCGGGGGTCGAAGCCAGGCATTTTCGCCAGGTAGTCCACCCCGTAAAGATTTCGGGTGCCGTATTTTAAGTCGTAGTTCCAGATGGTTGGCTTCCACAGTACGGAAGAGAGTGGCAGCCACGGATAGACCGGCAGGGCGATACTGCTGCGGATGACGAACTGCGGCTTGTTTCCTTCGGTCAAGGCAGAACCCAGTGTCTCCACTATCCGCCGACTGCTGAAATAGCGGTTGCCTGCCAGCACGATTTCGCAGTCGCTCAGGAAACTCAAATTGCCGCCGGGATTGATAATGGTCGCTTCACCCCGCCCGAAACTCCCCGCCAGGATGATTGACCGGGGGTGGAAATGGGACACCAGGCGGTCGGTGATGTCCGTCAGAATATCGTCCACCGCGGCTTCTACGGCGGCGTTATCATGCTCGGTGTATTTCCCCATTACAGGTCGCTCCAGACGCTCTTACCTTCAACGTGGCCTGGTATCGGCAGGTCGAGGGCGTCCAAGATTGACGGCATGATATCGACCAGTTCCAGGTGGGAATCCCCGACCAGGCTCCGGTTGGAAACGAAGACGCCGTCCATGTCGGGATAGTCGGGCAGGTAGCCGTGTATCGAAGCGGGCAGGTGACCGCGTGGTTTACCCAGCACGGAGACCAGCCCGTGGGTAAACGCGCCGGGAGTATCAAGGTAGTAAATGAGGTCGCCGTAGCGGTTATCCGGCATATCAACCCGGTATTTCCGCAGGTGCTCTTCGGTCAGAATAAAACCCTTTCCCAGGCTGGACAATGCCTCGGTGACCGCCTCAGCCTCTTTTTCGTTCCTGAACCAGAAACGGGCGTAGTTGATATCTATGATGTGGATGTAGTCGTTTATATCCTTACCCCGCCCGGCGAAAAACTCGGACAGGTTGATACCCTCCTTTACCGCCATATGGCCGTGGTCGGAATACAGCATGAAGCAAAAGTCGCCGAGCGCTTTCTCAAAGAGCCGGTACTTCTGCTCCAGCACCCGGTCGATTTTCCCCAGGCGCTCCTGGGTCTCCACCGAGTCCGGGCCGTAACGATGTGAATACCCGTCGATGTCGCCGATAAAGAGGTACGTCCAGGGCTTGATATCGGAGAAATTATGCGCCTCAATCCAGCCCAGTGCCCGGTGGGTCTGCCCCTTCACCATGCCGATAACTTCATAGGGGACATGGTGGGCGCGGAGAACGTCAAAGATGGTCGGGTAATCGGTCAGGAAGCCGGGTTCGCTCCAGAACTTCTTCTCGTTAACGTCGAAATTGCTCCAGGCTGACATCGGCAGCCACCACAGGAAAGGCACATCGCAGAAGGCGGTATTGTGCCGCGTCAGCAGGGCGGTGGTCGTCCGGTAAAAAGCGTATTTGGTGTAGATGTTGTGGGGGAGACGGCCGATTCCCTGCAACCACTTGAAGGGAGAAGTATCCGGGGCATATCTCCAGACGAACCAGTTCCGGTGCTTATTGGGATAGACCCCGCTGTACATTGAGGCGTGGGAGGGATTGGAATAGCCGAGCTGGGTTCTTAGCCGTCTCCGGTGACCCAGCGAGCTGATAAAAGGCATATATTTCAGGCTGTCCGCTTTCAGTCCGTCCATGAAGACGGTAACTACTGGTTTCACCGGCTTAATCTCTCTTTCTCCTCCAGGAAACGGGCGGCCGTCCGGTTGGCCAGGCGGGCACACTCGGTATCCGGCAGCTGGCGCAGTCGGCCCACCATGAAGCCGGCGGCGAAGGCCATGGGGATTCGATCGGCGAACGCCGGGGGAAGCACCTCGGCGGAGACTTCCCAGAGGCTCGCCGCGGTGGAGATGGTCTCGAACCAATGGGGGAACCACAGGCCGAACGCGCCTGCGAATACGGCGCTGAGGAGCATCGACACGTCCCAGGTTCTTCCCACGCGGACGTCGCAGGCGAAGAT
>JACZSH010000003.1 GCA_022574315.1 Chloroflexota bacterium
GTCATTGCCCGGTTGCCGTGCTTGGCTACCCTGAGGCCGGCGCCGGCGGCGATAAAGGCGGCGGCGGTGGAGATATTGATGCTGGAGCAGTTGTCCCCCCCCGTCCCGCAGGTATCCACCAGCGGCGGTGCCGCCTTCACCGGGACGGCTTTTTCACGCATCACGCTGGCCAACCCGGCAATCTCCTCCACCGTCTCCCCTTTTATCCGCAGCGCGGTGACCAGGGCGGCAATCTGGGCCGGCGTTGCCTCCCCGCCCATTATCTCCGCCATCACCCCGGCCGCCTCCTCAAAGCTGAGGGAATCGCCGCTAACCAGGCTGTTGATGGCTTCTTTAATCATCTTGAGTCTCCTTGTTGAGAAAGTTTTTTAACAAATCTTTTCCCACGTCGGTTAATATCGATTCCGGGTGGAACTGGACTCCCTCCACGTTAAACCGGCGGTGGCGCAGTCCCATTATCAGGCCGTTTTCCGTCCAGGCGCTCACCTCCAGGCAGTCGGGCAGGCCGTCACGCATCACCGCCAGGGAATGGTAGCGGATGGCCGGGAAAGGGTTGGCCAGTCCCGTAAATACCCCTAACCCATCGTGGTGGATGAGTGATGACTTGCCGTGCTTGATTTCACCGGCGTGCCCCACCGTGCCCCCGTAGCTGTGGCCGATGCACTGGTGTCCCAGGCACACCCCCAGTATGGGGAGTCGCCCGCCGAAGTGGCCGATTACCTGGTTGGAAATGCCCGCCTGCTGCGGGGTGCCCGGCCCCGGAGAAATAACGATGCGCTCCGGTGCCAGCTCTTCCATCTCGGCCAGGCTCATTTTGTCGTTCCGGGCCACGACCACTTCCTCTCCCAGTTCGCTCAGGTACTGGAAAAGGTTGTAGGTGAAACTGTCGTAGTTATCGATTAACAGCAGCATGGTTAGCCTCCGCCTGCTTGATTGCGGTCAGTAGCGCCTGGGCTTTGTTCAAGGTTTCCTGGTATTCGTTCTCCGGCACGCTGTCGGCAACGATGCCACCCCCCGCCTGGACGTAGGCGACTCCGTCCTTGATGACGATGGTGCGGATGGTGATGGCCGTGTCCAGGTTGCCGGAGAAGTCGAAGTAGCCCACCGCCCCCGCGTAAGGCCCTCTTTTCTCCGGTTCCAGTTCGGCGATAATCTCCATCGCCCGTATCTTGGGGGCGCCGGAGACCGTACCGGCCGGGAAACAGGCCCGCAGGGCGTCGAACTGGGTCAGCCCCGCCCGGAGCTTGCCCTGGACGTGGGATACCAGGTGCATGACGTGGGAGTAGCGCTCGATGTCCATGAACTGGGTCACCTCCACCGTGCCCGGCTCGCTGATTCGGCCGATGTCGTTGCGTCCCAGGTCAACCAGCATGAGGTGCTCGGCGCGTTCCTTCTCGTCGTTGATTAGCTCTTCGGCCAGCCTGTCGTCTTTGTCCGCATCCTGGCTGCGGGGCCGGGTGCCGGCAATGGGGTGGTTGGAGACCACGCCGTCTTCCACTCGCACCAGCAGTTCCGGTGACGCCCCGACGATGTGGGTGTCGCCCAGGTGCAGGAAATACATGTAGGGTGACGGGTTTATCGAGCGTAACGCGCGATATATGGCAAAGGGACTGGCCTTAGTTTGCTTGGACAGTCGCTGGGAGAGCACCACCTGGATGATATCGCCGGCGTAGATGTAGTCTTTGGCCTGCCTTACGTTGGCTTCAAACTCTGCCTGGGAAAGATTTGATAATACTGGAGACTCAGTAGAAGCCGATGGCGAAACCTCGGCAGGAATCGGCTGCCTTAGCCTCTCCACCAGGCGGTCGATTTTATCGGTGGCCTCCCGGTATGCCGTCTCGATATCGCCGTCTAGGTGAGCGTGGGCGACGATTTTAATCTTGTGGGTGAGGTGGTCGAAGACCAGCAGCGTGTCCGCCAGCATCAGTACCGATTCGGGAAGACCGAGCGCATCGCGCTCCGGCGAGGGTAATTTCTCAAAATAGCCGGCCACTTCGTAGCCGAGGTAGCCGACCATGCCGCCGTGGAACCGGGGCAGGCCGGGAACCGGCACCGGCTGAAATCGCTGGAACTCTTTTTCTATCAGGAGCAGGGGGTCGACTTTATTATTCCCACCCGTTTCCAGTACCATCGAGGGTTCGGTGCCGATGAAGCTGTAGCGGGCGAGCCGTTCGCCGCCCTCCACGCTCTCCAGCAGGAACGAGTAGTCGCCGCGGGCAATCTTGAGGTAGGCGGATACCGGCGTTTCCATGTCGGCCATTATCTCGCGGTACACCGGTACCAGGTTGCCCTGTTTCTTCAGTTGTCGTACTTCTTCAAGCGTCGGGTAATACATTTTCCCCTCTCCGCGGGTAATAAAAAAGCCTCTCACCCTAAAAGGGGCGAGAGGCTTGCTTTCGCGGTGCCACCCTTCTTGGTCGTCCTCGGGAACGGTGAAGACGGCCATCTCTGCAGGTACGGAGGCAGGCTTTTCAGGTACTTACCTCGATACCCCGGGATACGATAACGCTTCCCCTGCGTCAAGGCCTACTCGTCAGCCAGCCGGCAACTTTCGGCTTGCGGCTCCCGGGTCCATTTGGCTCCGGCGCTGGCGTCGGCTCACACCTTACCCGACTCTCTGTGCCCCGCTTTGAAGCTTACTACTCCCGTTCGCTGCCTTTACATATAATAGATAATTCTAACAATATTTCAGTGGTTTGTCAAATGAGGATGGTGATGTCATTGCGAGCCGAAAGGCTTACACCCGCCAGGCGAACGGAGATAGCCAGGAAAGCTGCTTTGGCTGGGTGGGGCAAATAATCAGCCCCGCTTTTACTGTATAGCCAGCTTGGCGCTGACAAGACGATTAACGCTGATATTAGCTTCTGCTGCCTGTATTGCCAGACGTCTATGCACGTCTGGCGGTATGCGAACTGTAAATGTGCCTGAATACTGCCTTGTAGCGAGTGGTTCAGGAACGGGTTCATTATTCGCTTGCATATCTGGAATGACTTCTGCCACAAGGTTGAGAATACCCTGCATAGCTGTATACTGGGTATCAGCTAGCCAACTTAGACTGGGAAACTCTGCACACAATCCTACATATTCTTTATCTTCTTCCGACCAGGTAACCCGATAAGTATAGCGGTCATTCTTTATTGCTAATTTAGTTACCATTTTGCACCTCCAGTTTTTCAATGGCTTTTAACACTTGTCTAACTTGGTATGCTTTTGCCTTGCCATTATCGTCCTGTATATTAATTCTAGGGTCACCAATCCAGGGAGTTTTATATATAATATGGCTTCCTTTTTGACGACCTTCCCCAAAGTAATAATCACAGATTTTACAGAGGTCAGCGAAACTAACATTTTTCGGATTCTTTCCTAGTTGCTTAACTGCGCTATCTGTGGAATCCATCTCTCTACAAGAATGGTATCATTAATGATACCATTTGTCAAATGGGTATTGCTAAAAGAAATGATTATAATATCAAACTACCAGTGAGCGGAACAAATCCGGGAAATCTTATTTCCCCCTTCTCCCCCCACCCCTCAAAAATCCCCCAGCGGAGCCTGTCCCATGGACTCCAGGAAAGAGGTGTCGTTGTGCCGGGTGAGAATGAACTGCCCGTTTTCGTTCAATTCGATGTCCATCCGACCCCGGAATAGCTCGGCCGCGTTCCACTCGGTTTCCCCGTGTCTTATCAACAGGATTTCGGTCATTACCGGTAGTCCCCCGGCGACTTTATCTCCGGTGTCAGCCCGTTCTCTTTGAACGCCGATATTACCACCGATTTTAGTTCCTCGTGTTCAGGACTGAAAAACAGGTGGCTGTGGCAGCGGCAGTCGCTGGCGCCGAAACCGGGAATGGGCCGGCAGCAGGAGCCGATTGCCCCGGCGATGGCACACTCGACCCTGTCCCTGGTCTCGCCGATGATGATATCGGTAACGATTGCTTTTTGCAGCAGGTAGTCGATATGCCAGTGAATCTTTTTGGCGGGGCTTAAATGGCGTCTCAACCGGGCCGGAATCCCGTTCAACGCCGAGCCCACGTAAGCATAATAACCACATGAGAAAGAAAGGGCGGGCAGGCGACCCGCTTTTACGGTTCGCCTCTTCGCCAGTCTGGCCAGGAGAACGTAGCCTCCGGTCACTCGGTAGAGTCCGTTTTCTCGACTTCGATAGTGCATTCGGTGACCAGCGCCGCGAAGGCGCCGATGGCGGCCAGTACCGGCGCCGCCAGTATCCCCAGTGCTGCTACGGGTGCGCCAATCGACAGTGGAATCTCAATCAAGGTCCGGCCCTCGTGCACCAGGCGCACCTTCCTGATGTTGCCTTCGTGCAGGAGCTGTTTCACTTTATCGACCACCTGGCTTCCCGATACGGTAAATTTTTCCGTCTTCGCCATAGTAAACCTCTTGGTATAATCAGAACCAACCCAGCCTTATCGGCTTTCGGTAAACGCGCCAGGTGAATTGTATTTTAGCTTTATACTACATCAATGACCCTTTGTCAATGGTATCGGATATTTATTAGCTCCTTCACTCCAGGTCTTTCTTCTTTTCTTCGTACTCCTCTTTGTTTATCTCGCCCCGGGCATATCGCTTTCTAAGCACCTCAAGGGCTGAATCAGGTTGTACAGAACTGGCATCAGTACCTCTGGGCTGGCCTGCTCCGCGCACCAGGGCGACCACCCCCCATATGATAAGCCCCAGAAAAAGGATCCAGAAAATGGGCATTAACCACATCCAGCCGAAGCCGCCCATCATCCCCCAGCCTCCGTAATGACCTCCCCAGATTAGTCCGAAGACGCCGGGCAGGACAACCAGGATGGCGATGACTATGCCCCCGATAATCAATGCTGTCTTCATATTTTTATTCATTAGTTGTCTCCTTATGGCGCAGATTGATAAATTTGCTATCTCGGTGATTGTTTCCAGGTCAACCGAGACTCACCACCTTATCTGATTTAATAATCATCTCTACTAACTCTGACATGGTAGAGACCGGACATACCCCGGCCGCCTGGTGTCTTGCTTCCAGGCAGGTACCACAGGCCAGGAGGTTGCCGCCGCCATTTAGAAACTTTTCCAGCACGCCGGCAATATCGAAAGCCTTGTTTTTGATGTTTACTATTTCCACGCCGCTACCGAGCAGGAAGAGGCTGGTCTCGTTGCCGCCGCTAAGCGCTTCGTTACCCAGGCGCAGCCCATTCCAGGCGGTCTCCGGGTCGCTGGTGTTCATAATAATACCCAGCTTCACTGTTATTTGACCTCCAGTGAGGTATTCAGGTTGACCGGCGTGCTAAGCGCGTAGACGGCCGGGCATCTCTCGTAGGCAAGCCTTTCTATCTCTTCCAGTTTCTCCCTGGGAGCTTCGCTCTCCACCTCAAGGGTAATATGTATCTTCTCTATGACTGGTTCTTGAGATAAACCAAAGGCACGGGAGAAGTTCAGATTGCTCTCCAGCCTGGCGGTAAGCTTTTTTAGCTCTACCCCCATCGTGCTCGCCACGGTAGCAAAAGTAGTCGTGTAGCAGGAGACCAGGCCGAAGAAGCAGTAGTGTAAAGGGCCAGGCCTGGTGCCGCCACCGCCCAGGTTTGTCGGCTGGTCAGACTCCATTATGATTTTGCCACCCTCAAAGTTAATCTCGGCCCGGAACTGGGGACCACCTTCCTCTAAAAGCCACTCTCCTTCAATCTTTTGAGAACGCTTGACCTTGGATTTATCAGTCTCTGCCTCCTTGATGATCCGGGCTAACCGGCCCGCATTGACGTTGTTCAAGATTGTCATTATCGTACCTCCTGGTTATTCTAATTTGTCCTTCCCTGAATGAGAGCTGCATCCTGCCTGATTTGCTCAAACAGGATTTCCCGCAACATGTCAAACACTTCGAGGAGGCGGGGATTGGTTATCCGGTAGTAGACTGCGTTTCCCTCTTTCCTTGAGACCAGGATGCGGCGTTCCTTCATCATGGTTAAGTGCTGAGACAGGTTGGCCGGAGTAATACGGAGTCTCTCTCCAATTTCGCCGGCACTCATTTCTTGCTCGCGTAGAATATTAATCAGTTCCAGTCGCTTCGGATGAGAGAACACCTTACACATTTCGGCATGGTAGGTGTAAAGCTGGTTTTCCATACTAACTCCTCCCTTGATTCTGCCGGATGATTTGTAATTTTAGAAATTTAGAAATAGCTTAATAAGAAAAGTATATCATACCAAATCTTAACCTGTCAACGGCGTTGGCTACCCGGTGTTGACCCTGTTGAAAAATTGACTGACCATGATATACTGTAAGGCATAGCGGGGGGCTAATTTGGCCGGTAAAGACTTGCTTTCCATATCCGACCTCAATCCTGAGGACATCAGGCTACTCATTTCCAATGCCGTGGACATGAAATCCGGGGGCTGGACGTCTTCGCTGGGCGGTAAAACGCTGGCACTGGTTTTTGAAAAGCCGTCGCTGAGGACCCGACTAAGCTTTGAGATTGCCATGCAGCAGCTGGGTGGCCAGGCTATTTACCTGTCTCCCGACGAAGTGGGACTGGGTCATCGGGAGTCAGTCCCGGACGTGGCCCGCGTGCTGAGCCGGTATGCGGACGCCATCTCCGTCAGCACCTTTTCCCATGGGACCCTGGAGACTCTGGCGGCTTACGCCAGCGTGCCGGTGATAAACGCCCTTTCTGACCTGGAGCATCCCTGCCAGGCACTGGCTGATTTCCTGACCATTTATGAGAAAAAAGGCGAGTTGGCCGGCTTGGCCGTGGCTTATGTCGGCGATGGTAACAACGTGGCGAACAGCCTTTTACTGGTGGCTTCGCAAATCGGGGTCGATTTCAGGATTGCCGCCCCTGGCGGCTATCAGCTTCAGGAGGATATATTGCGTAAAGCCCGGGAATACGCCGTCGGGAGCGGTGCCCATATTCTATGTACTGAGGAACCCCGCCTGGCAGTCACCGAGGCGGATGTGGTTTATACCGATGCCTGGGCGAGCATGGGTCAGGAGGCTGAAGCCGAACCGCGGCGGCAGGTTTTTGCTGGTTACCAGGTAAACGAAGAGCTTCTAGCTCTGGCCCGGGCGGATGCCATATTCATGCATCCCCTGCCGGCTCATCGTGGTGAAGAAGTGTCCGAGAATATTCTGGACTGTCGGCAATCGGTTGTCTTTGACCAGGCGGAGAACCAGTTGCACCTGCAAAAAGCGTTGCTGGCCGGGATGCTCGGCAGCTTGGAAATACCGCTGGCTAATTATTAACGGGAGGATAGTATGTATACGTTAAAGACTGTCCTGAGACGCGGCTGGTATCCGTCTTTGATAACGGCACTGGCGGTAGCCGGCTATATTTATGGCTGGTCGATTACGCTGGTAGCGCCGACGCTGATTCTTATCCTGTTTGTCGGCCTGATAGTAACCGCCATCAGGGCACGGGAAAAACAGCTGGAACTCTCTGCAATCAAGTTTCGACAGCTGGCGGAATATTTTAACCACCGGTTCATGGGTGACTCATCTTTATCCATCTTCGTTATCATTGATGGCCTGTATAATGTAGACAATCCCAAGCTCTGGGAATGGGCCAGGGCCTGTGACGCGTCCCAGCGTATCTTCAACAGCTGGTGTGACAGCTTTATCAGCCGGGTTGACAGTGACGTCGGTGTCCGGCGGTTTGCCAATTACCTCTATACCTATTTAACCGAACTCTGGTTGATAACCACCCGTTACTATGATTTCATCGAGCAGTTTTATGAGGTTGCCGGGAAAGTCGAAGTCCCGGTCGAGACTATCACCCAGTACAACAAATTTGTCATGGAATACAACGCGTTTGTCCAGGATTTCAGAGATAACATCACCGAATTGAGAAATACTGCCCGGACCAGTATTGAAGCCCCCAGCGTGAAGCTGGCACAAGAACTGTCGAAAGCTAAGTCCTCACCTTCTTAGCCATGACTGGAGCCGGAGGTCGGGATGGGTTTTTTGCGGAGAGTGGCTTTGCCCTGTGGGATAGTCGGCGGGACCTGGGGGGTGCTGGCTCCAATCGTGTTGCCGGTGACAGTGCTGCTCATGGGTGAGGAAGAAATCAGTTCCCTGTCAGGTATGGCCGGGGCAGTCCGGCTGTGGTTGAGTTTCGTAGCCCTGATGGGTGCGCTGGGAATCCTGGCGGTAATCTTGATTAGGAGAAATAATAAATTGGGGAAACCTTTGCTCTGGACAAGTGCCATAGCCATACTGCTGGCCAGTTTCGTTGACATCGCCATCGGGCTGTTTTTCCTGCCCGCTGCCGTCCTGTTGGCGGTGGCTGCCTTTGGTCTGTTCAGGGAAGAATTAGGAAGTAAAGCGTGAGCAAAACATTAGTGGCTATTGTTGGCCGCCAGAATGTGGGCAAGTCCACCCTGCTTAATCGTGTGGCCGGAAAACGCCTGGCCATTGTCGAAGATTTACCCGGGACTACCCGCGACCGCGTCTTTGCCGGTGTCTCCTGGCGTGGTTTTGAATTCACCCTGATTGATACCGGCGGCCTGGAGCCTGGGGCGCAGTCGGTCATGGCCATGGACGTCAAAGAACAGGTGGAGGCGGCTATTGACGAGGCCGACGTAATCATCTTCCTGGTGGACGTTAAAAGCGGGGTGATACCGTCTGACTTTGAGGTCAGTGACATGCTCCGCCGGGTGAGTAAACCGGTGATACTGGTGGCCAATAAAGCGGATAACCCCCGACTTGAGACCGCGGCGGTCGAGTTCTATGAACTGGGACTGGGAGAGCCGATGGTAGTCAGTGCCCATCACGGACTCGGTTTCCCTGAGCTGCTGGACAGGGTAGTTTCCCTGCTGCCCCCGGCGCCGCCCGCGGAGGCCGAATCGGGAATCCTGAAAATTGCCATCGCCGGTCGGCCCAACGTCGGCAAGTCGATGCTGCTCAATGCCCTGGTGGGAGAGAAGCGGGCAATCGTCCATGAAGTTCCGGGAACCACCCGCGATGCCGTGGATACCCTCTTCGAGTTTGACGGCCATGAGATGCTGCTTATCGATACCGCCGGTATCAGGCGGCGGGGTCGACTGGGCAGAGGCATCGAGTTTTACAGCGTCATCCGCAGCCTGCGGGCGATTGACCGGGCGGACGTCGTCCTGCTGGTCATGGATGCCAGCGAACTGGTGACGGCCCAGGATATGCATGTCGCCGGCTATATCCAGCAGGCGGTCAAGGGAGTGGTCCTCGTTGTCAATAAGTGGGACCTGGTTACCGAAAAAAATCAGGACGAATGGAATACCGCCATCAGGGGGCAGTTTAAATTTATGGCCTACGCGCCGGTGCTCTATCTTTCCGCCAAATTCGGGCAGGGCGTGGCGCAGATTTTACCCCAGGCGAGCCAGATATATCAGGAGCGCATGAAAAGACTGCCCACGGCTCAGGTCAATAATGTTATCCAGCAGGCGGTAGCCGGGCATAACCTGCCGCGAATCGGCCGCAAGCGACTTAAGATTCTCTATGTCACTCAGACGGAAGTCAGTCCGCCGACATTTGTTTTTTTCGTCAATGATGCTAAAATAATACACTTCTCTTATCAGCGCTACCTGGAGAACAAACTGCGGGAGGCGTTTGGTTTTGCCGGAACGCCGATTCGCTTGACCTTTAAATCGAGAGGGGAATCATGATAATTGCCAAGTTCGCCGCCGTGATAATAGGCGGTTATATCCTGGGTTCTATCCCGTTCGGAGTGATTATCAGCCGCTGGAGTGCCCGCGTCGACGTCAGGGATTTCGGCAGCGGTAAAACCGGGGCCACCAACGTGCTGAGGGTTGCCGGTAAAAAAGCAGCCCTCACCGCGGTCCTGCTTGATTTTTTTAAGGGGACGCTGGCGGTGTTTCTGGCCGGTCTGCTCTTTCGCGGGGACTACCTGTCCTGGGGGCTGGCGAGTGGCGCCCAGGTGTTGGCCGGCATGGCGGCGGTAGGCGGGCACAAGTGGCCGGTGTTCCTCAGTTTTCGGGGGGGTCGGGGAGTGGCCACTTATTTCGGCGGTTTACTGGCTTTATATCCCCCGGCGGCCATGGTTGGCGGCGGGATATTATTTCTCAGCACCGGTTTGACCAGATATGTCTCACTGGGCTCTATCGCCGGGGCAATAGGTGCCCTGGCACTACTCCTGCCACTGACACTCTTTTACGGAACCCCCTTTGAATACCTGGTCTATGCCCTGAGCGGAGCGATTTTTATTATTGTCGTGCATCGTGACAATATCGCCCGACTACGGGCGGGTAAAGAACGTAAGATTGGGGAAAAGGTGGCATTGAAGGATTCTCTGTCGTCCCCTCACTCCTGAAACTGGATGCAGGGGGCATTTTGCCGGGAAGAAGGGTAGGATATGCTTAAAATTGCCATTATTGGCACCACCAGCTGGGGAATAGCTCTGGCGGTGATTACTGCCCAGAAAGGAATGGAGGTCCGGCTGTGGGCACGGACCGAGCAGGAGGTGGCGGCGCTGAGAGAGAAGGGCCCCGACCCCGATCTCTCCCCGGAAATTGTTTTTCCTCCCCGGCTGCTCATCACCAGTAATATGAGCGAGGCTCTGGACGAAGCCAGGGCAGTAATTCTGGCGGTTCCCTCGCAGTCAATGCGGCAGAACGTGAAACTGGTGGCGGCTTATCTTGGCAAATCGATGATGATTGCCAGCGCCGCCAAAGGCCTGGAGATTGGCACCGGCAAACGTATGTCGCAGATAATCGCCGAAGAGATAAACCCTCGTTTTCGGTCCAATATCTGCGTCCTCTCCGGGCCAAACCTGGCCCGTGAGGTGCTCAACGGCCAGCCGGCGGCCACGGTAGTGGCTGCCGAGAATATGACTATCGCCCGGAAAGTACAGCGGATATTGACCACGCCTAATCTCTGTGTCTTTACCAATACGGACGTGGTCGGTGTTGAACTGGGCGGCGCTCTGAAAAATATCATTGCTATCGGTGCCGGTATCACTGACGGGCTTGGCTACGGTGACAATGCCCGCGCCGCTTTTATCACCCGTGGGCTGACTGAAATAACCGCCCTCGGAGTCGCTTTGGGGGCACACCCCCTCACCTTTTCCGGGCTGGCTGGCCTGGGGGATATCGTGGCCACCTGCACCAGTGTTTTGAGTCGCAACCACTACGTAGGCGTTGAGTTATCCAAAGGGCGGGCTCTCACCGAGATAGTCGGCTCGATGAACCAGGTCGCCGAAGGTGTCAGCACCACTCTGGTCGCCCGGAATTTAGCGCAGAACCTCGGACTGGAGATGCCCATTACCGAGAAGGTCTACGAGGTGCTCTACGAAAATGCCGACCCGCGCCAGGTGGCGGTGGCGATGATAGGGGCCAATGCCGGGCATGAATTAACCGGGCGCAAGTGGAAGTTGTTTTCTTTCTTCCAGCGGCGTAAATAATCCGCCACGGATTGACCTGTCTTCAGGGTTCTCTAAGTCAGGTTGCCGCCATTCAGGAATCTTATTTACCCTTCTTCTTTTTTACCGGCGCCAGCGTGCTGGCCAGTTCCTGGAACAGTTTGCGTTGCTCCTTGGTCAGCGATTCCGGAGTTGCTACGAAGAGTTTTACGATCTGGTCACCCCGCCCGTTTCGCGTCAGGTGAGCGATGCCCTGATTTTTCAAACGGAAAGTTCTGTCTGTCTGGCTGCCCGCCGGAATATTAAGTTTGACGGTATTCTGCAGGGTGGGCACTTCCACCTCGGTACCCAGGGCGGCCTGGGCGAAGTTAATCGGCAGTTCGTAGAGGATATCGTCACCGTGCCGGATAAAAAACTCGTGCTCCTGCACCGATAGGGTAACGTATAGGTCACCGCTAGAACCACTCCTCGCCCCGGCGTTACCTTCGCCGCTCAGCCGTATTCGGGAACCGCTCTCCACCCCGGCGGGAATCCTGACCGCAATATGGCGTGGCTGCTTCTCCCTGCCCGTGCCCCGGCATTGTGCGCAGGTATCGGTGATTACCTTCCCTTCTCCCTGGCACTGGTCGCACAGGGTGGTATTGACGAATCTGCCAAAAAGGCTCTGCTGCACGCGCCGGACCTGCCCCGCGCCGTTGCATCGAGGACAGCGAGTGGGCTGAGTGCCCGGTTTGGCCCCGCTGCCGTGGCACCGGGAGCACACTTCAGTCCGCTTTAGCTTTACCTCTTTCTCGCAACCGAAAGCCGCTTCCTCGAAGGTGATGGTGAACTCGTAATGCAGGTCAGCGCCCTGCTGGGGAGCACGACGTCCGGCGTAATTTATACCGCCGAAGAAAGCGTCGAAAATGTCACCGAAACCGCCAAAGTCAAAACCCTCGAAATCCCGCGTGTAGGAACCGGCGGCACCGCTGTGTCCGTAACGGTCATAGGCGGCACGCTTGTTGGCGTCAGAAAGTACTTCGTAGGCTTCGTTTACTTCCTTGAATTTTTCCTCGGCCCCGTCATTACGGTTTCGGTCGGGATGGTACTGGAAAGCAAGCTTGCGAAAGGCTTTCTTTAGCTCATCATCACTGGCATTCCGGGACACTCCCAGGACGTCGTAATAGTCATGTTTGGTCACCATGAAAATATCCTTTTCAGCTCATCATCGCTGACATTCCGGGACACTCCCGGGACGTCGTAATAGTCATGTTTGGTCACCATGAAAATATCCCTTTTTCATAACCCATCCCCTGGGAAACGGCGCTACCCACCACCCTGATACGGAGACCGGTGGCACCGGAAACATTCCAGAAGGCAATAATACCTCTAGTATGATACTAGCAAGACAGGTGTCTACTGTCAAGGCACAAAAAGGTCCACCGTGGCCGTCCGGACGCCCCGAAAATATTGGCCAAAAAGGTGACAGAATGCTATTGACGAAATAGAACATATGTGCTAATTTGGCATTGTCAGTTACTTTGAGGTGGGCCATGGAGCCAGCGTGGTACGAATTGGACGAATGTGATGCCGAGCTCCGGAGCGAGGAAAATCAGGACCCGAACCGGCTCGATTTGCCGCCGGAATTCTGCCAGTACCGGGACGAAGGCTGTGACCTTGCCCGTTCCTGTCTCAATTGCCCATTCCCGCACTGTGTTTATGAGTTGCCCGGTGGCCGGCAGCGCTGGTTAAAAAAGAGGCGTGATTCGGAAATAAACCGGCTCTTCGCCGGTGAAGGTAAAGAGGTTAATGAGCTGGCCAGGATGTACGGTATCAGCCAGAGGACAGTACAGCGGGCGTTAACCAACGCCGCTAAATAGCGCCAGAGAGCGGGATAAATATTTCGCCTAAAGGAGACTTGTCTGGAAATGAATGATTCGATTTCGGCACAGCTGGCACGGCGTGACCTGACCAGAATCAAGGGCTACCGGGATTTTCTTGACTTTTATCATGGCCAGCAGTGGGCAGGCCGGGCAAGATGGGGGGAAAGGCATCTGGTTTTTAACTACGCCCGGGTCTTCATTGACAAGATTACCTCGTATCTCATGTCCGGGGTTAGTTTTGCGGTGGATGCCTCGACCGATTCTGACCAAGCCAGAGAAACGGCGCGGCGGGCAGAATCAGCCCTTCACCGCGTTTATGATGAAAACAACCTGGAACTGCTGGACCTGGAGACGGAAATCGATTGCGCCGTACTGGGTGACGCCTGTTACAAGATTATCTGGGATACCGCTGAGAAAAAGGTGAGGGTAACCGCGCCTGATGTCCAGGGTATCTATGCCTGGTGGTCGGGTGATGACACTTCCCGCATATGGCGGGTCGCTTCCCGGTACAGCCTCTCTGCCGAGGAGACCGAATTCCTTTACCGGGTGAAACCCAGGGGCAAGACAGCTGTCATCGTTGAGCTGTGGACGGCCAGCGACTTTGAACTCTATCTGGACAACGTCCTGGTAGAGAAAAAGCCCAATCCTTACGGTTTTATTCCCTTTATCATCTATCCCAACCTGCGCGAGCCGAAGAAATTCTGGGGAATATCCGATTTGCCCGCCATAATGGAATCACAGCGGGAGTTGAATCGGGCGATGAGCCAGCTTTCCCGTATCCTGGAGTTGTCCGGTAATCCCATTGCCGTCCTGGAAAACGTGGAAGAATCCGAAGATATTGCTATCCGGCCGGGCGCCGTCTGGAATATCCCCGAGGACGCCAAAGCCTACCTGCTCGACCTGCTGCAGGGCGGCGGCATCAACCTTCATATCAGTTATATCGACTTGCTTTACCGCACTTTGCACGACATCTCGGAGTCACCCCGCTCCGCTTTCGGCGGCACGGAGAGAGACCTCTCCGGGGTGGCCCTCCAGATTGAGCTTTACCCCCTGTTGCAGAAGGTGAGGCGAAAGCGGATTATCCGTACCGCCGCTTACAAACGGCGTAACGAGATGATTCTCCGCCTCCTGGAAAAATATCAGGGGGAAAATTTTGGGGACAACCGACTGCGTATCGTCTGGGCTCCGGTGCTGCCTCACGATGTCACCAGTCAGGTCAATAACGAACAGACGCTGGTCCAGGCCGGTATCCATTCCCGGCGCCGGGCAATGGACGAGATTGGTGTCCAGGATCCCGAGGCTGAGTTTAAAAGATGGCTTGAGGAGAGAGAGACCATTCTCCGTATGAATAAGGAACTTAACGTCCGGTCCACCCGCAGCGAGGTGAGAGGGAGAGCTTCATCGTCTCCGGTGGCCGGCGTTGAGGAATAATCAGTGGAGGAACCTTTATGGCGGATAACGAACAGGCATTGACCGATGAGTTGACGGCAGTCCGGGACAGGGTGGCTGAACTGGAACAGGAGCGGGAAATCCTCACCCGGGAGCTTGAGTCCGGGGCCCTCCGCATTACCGGGCTTGAGCAGACGGTGGCCGACCGGGATGGTGAACTGGTCATACTCAAGGAAACGGTGGTGACGTCGGACCGGAAATTAACCGGGGTCAGCAGTTCCCTGGCTCAGGCGGTGGAGAGCTATCGGGAGCAGGTGGCGGTGGCTAACCCGGACGTGCCGGTCGAACTGATTGCCGGCGATACTATCGGCGCCGTCAACGAATCTCTGGA
This sequence comes from Chloroflexota bacterium, assembly GCA_022574315.1. Taxonomy (GTDB): domain Bacteria; phylum Chloroflexota; class Dehalococcoidia; order Dehalococcoidales; family RBG-16-60-22; genus JACZSH01. The sequence goes on from JACZSH010000003.1 coordinate 14,980, forward strand.
AAACGCCCGCACCCTGGTGGATAAGGTGAAACAGGGCATTGAAGCCGAGGCATCCCGGGTGAAAGTGCCCGCCGGCGCTCCGCAACGCGCGCCGCTCGACCTGTCGGGGCTGTCTCCGCGGGAAAAAATACAATATGCGATTGGAGGTAACAGGTAAATGGCTTTAACACTGGCGGAAGCAAACAAACTGTCAAATGACATCCTGCTGCAGGGTGTGGTGGAGACCATCATCAAGGACTCTCCCATCCTGCAGCGGCTGCCCTTTATCGAGATTGTCGGTAACGGGCTGACCTATAACCAGGAAAAGACCCTGCCCAGCATCGATTTCTACGATGTCGGTGATACCTGGGTCGAATCAACCCCTACTTTTGAGCAGAAAACGGCTAATCTGAAGATTATGGGCGGCGATGCGGATGTGGATAACTTTCTGAAGTCCACCCGGAGCAACGTCCAGGACCTGGAAGCCGCCGTCGTCGAACTGAAGGCAAAGGCGGTCAAAGACAAGTTCGAAGAGGTCTTTATCTACGGTGACGCCACGCCCAATCCCAAGGAGTTCGACGGCTTGAGAAAACTGATTGATACCACCTCGGCCGGTAACCAGGTAATCGCCATGGGGGCAACCGGTGCCACGCTCACTCTGGTTAAGCTGGATGAGCTCATTGACGCCGTCAAGGGTGGTAAGCCCGATATGCTGCTCATGAGCCGGCGCACCCGCCGCAAGATTAATGCCCTGGTCAGGGCCAGCGGCGGCATGGTGGACAGCGACCGGGACCAGTGGGGCAACTTTGTCCAGTTATGGGACGGTGTTCCCATCGGTGTTAACGACTGGATACTGGATACCCACGCCCTCAGCGGCAGCCTGGAGACCGGGACTACCGGCGGCACCTGCTCCATAATCTATGCCATCCAGACCGGAGAGTGGGCGCTTTGTGGGTTGACCAGTCCCGGGCACCTGACGGTGGAGCCAATCGGCTCTATGGAAAGTAAAGATGCCACCCGCACCAGGGTCAAGTGGTACGTGTCCCTGGCGCTCTTCAGCGCGGTTAAGGCGGCCGCTTTAATCGGCGTTCAGGACTAAAGAAATAAAGGAGGCAGAAAAAAATGGCTTTTTCAGATCCGGGAAAAGGAAGAATTATCGAGCAGGGGGAAGGACTGGTCAGGGTTACCCTGGCCGAGGCCTGCAAAGCCGGTGACATTCTCGGTTACAGCTCCGGGTGGAAGCGGGCGCTGGCCACTACCGGCACGGCTGTTCAGGGTCGGCTGGTAGCCGGCGAGGCTGGCGCCAGTGGTGATGTCATCACCGCTTACCGCCGTGCCGTGATCAGCGGTTACTCGGGAGGCACTGCCGGCAACGCCGTCTATGTCGCCGAGGGTACGGATAACGGCCAGGTTACGGAGACCCAGCCCACCACTACCGGCGACTGCGATACGCTCATCGGCTATATGGCGTCGGCGACCGTGGCCGCTCTGGAGCCCGGCTCGAGGACTGACTCGACCGCTTAGTATTTCGAAAAAACGGGGGAGGGGAACCCCCTCCCCCGTATCTGGAGGAAGAAAATGACCGAGATTTACGTAACCCAGCCGGGAACGCACCGGACCGGCGTGACGGCGGTAGATTCCGCCGACCCGTCAGATACCAGCGGCGCGGTTGACACCAAAGGTTACCAAGAGTGCCGGTTTGACATAACTGTTTCCGGCACCGATTTTACCAGCCTTGAAGTCCAGGCCCTGTTCTGGAACTCGCGACAGGAAAAATGGATGGGCGGTGGTAAAAGGACGTTGACCTCGACCGGGCAACATGCCCTGGTGGTCGATTCAAGAGGGGCGATTATATTCCTGAAGGTAAACGCTTTCGTGGGGACGAGCTTCTCCCTGTCAGCGGATTATGCCTTGAGTTAGGAGGTAATACCATGTTGAAACTGGCGGGAGAAGTGATTGAAGGACAGCTCGCCGACCATCTGGCTGAGCTTGACGCCCATACGCGTAATGCGGAAGAGTTTATTAAAGTAAATCAGTACGAGCTGGGCGGTTACCACAGTACTTTTTCAACGACTGCGGTGGCTGCGGATAGAATACACGCTATTCCTTTCCACGTTAACCGGAAAAGAACCTACCAGTATGCCGCCATTTATGTAACCGTGGCCGGTAGTGCCGGCAAGAAAGCCAGGTTGGGGATATACGCCGATGACGGTACGATTCTGCCGGGCGCGCTCATCGAGGACTGGGGGGAAGTCGCTATCGACTCAACGGGGTTAAAAGCAATCGATATAACCGATAGACAGCTTGATAAAGGGCTTTACTGGGTGGTAATGCACACTGAAGATGCCTTTACCTTGCGCATTCGGACCGCCGCTTCCTTCAGCCCTCTGGGTATCCGGTCTACGGGTGGTGCCGCTTTGGGTGGCGTCGAAGGCGGGTATTTTAAGGATACTGCCTATGCGGTATTACCTGACCCGCTGACGGGCCTGGCGGCTTTAAGCTCGTTGCCGTTCATAAATATAGCCCTGATGGTAAAAAGTAATGATTAGGAGGCTACCCTATGCCAGTAATAAGATATGCCCAAATATTCAAAGACGGCCAGCTAATCGACAGCCAACCTTACGAGGTGTCTGACGAGGAACTGGCGCTGGAGAATGCCGATCAGGTAATCAAACGACTTTCCGCAAAAGCGGATAACGAGATGACCACCCCTGAAATGGCACAGTTCTTGAAAGCGCTGGCGCGGGCAAGATAAAGACGAGGAGGTAACGATGAACCTGACTGATATGAGGGCCATAGTCCGGCGTGACCTTCATGATGAAGACGCCGGCAACTACCGCTGGACGGATAATGAGATGGACAGGCATATCGCCCACGCCGTAAAGGGCTTCTCCGAATACCTGCCCTGGGAGCAGAAAACCACTATCGCCACCACCTCCGGCTCCCGGGAGATTGATATCTCCGCGGTAACAGGCAGGGTAATGGTCGAGGCGGCCGAGTATCCGGTGGATAATTTCCCCCGGCGCTACCAGCGGTTCTCCTTATGGGGTGACACCCTGAACCTGCTTGGGGACGAGATACCGGACGGCTCCAACGCTTATATCTACTACGGCAAACTGCATACCCTTGACGGCGCCACTTCCACTATCCCCGCCCGGCATGAGGACCTGATTGCCGCCGCCGCCGCCGGTTATGCCGCTATCGAGTGGGCGGTCTACGCCGTCAACCGGGTCAACGTCGGTGGCAGCGTCACCCCGGAGATGTTTTTAAGCTGGGGCAGGGAGAAGCTGGCCTATTTCCGGCAGGAGATGCAGCGACTCGGCCGGAGACACCGGGTCAGGGTCCGCTCCCTCTATAAACCTTACTACCCGGTCGTGTCTGAATCAACCGATTACGGTCCCTGATTTTGAGGATTAAAAGGGATGAAACCCCTATTCCAGACCCTCCTCTTTTCTTGAAGAAGAGATAACTTGAAGGAGCGTCTAAGAGGGGCGAAGCCCCTCTTCTACACCTCTCCCCCTTCCCCTTGCCAGGGGGAAGGGGGATTAAGGGGGACAGGGTCACTAAAATAACAACCAAAGAGGTAAAGTAGTATGACCATAGAAAAAAGATTATCCAAGGAAGCCTTCGCTCTGGTGGGCAACCCCGAAGACACCACCACCTGGCATTTACCCCACCACAAAAAGAATATCCCGGGCGCCGTTAAAGGCAAAATCGACCTGGAAAAGACGGTCGACTGGCACCTGATGGCAATGGCGGTCGGTGAGCTTTCTCTCGGCGTCAATCGCCGGCGGAAAATCGAAGCCGACCCGGCGCAAATCCTGGTCGCCGCGGCTCACCTGGCCTCCCATTACCGTCAGGCCGGACACCCGCTCCCCGATGTACTGGCGGCTCTGGTATAGACGGCGCTGTCGGGCACCCGTCTCCTGACTTCCTTACCTGGTGAAGGAATCGGAGAGAACCGTCAAAGGAGTAACTATGCTGGAAAAATTATATCAAAAGCTGTGGACGAGGCTGGGTGGCCGACCCTGGACCTATATCCTGCGGGATACCTGGCATAAGCTTGAGGGACTCTGGATTATCGGCCTTGTCGCCGTCGGCGCCCTGCTCGGACACTGGCTCTGGGAGCTGGTATTCTGGTTCCTCCTCGTCTTTGCCCTGGGCTATATCGCCGGTCACCTTTTCTGGGGGACCCGGTATATCCCTTACCAGCCGGGCGATGCTGATACCGGGGCCAGGCAGGCTCTGGGAAAAGGAGTGGTGAAGTAATGCGAAACTTAACCTCAACTTTGCTCACTGCCCAGAAACAGCCGTCGGCGCTGCCTTTTCTTAAAATAGAGGCGAGCAATAAGATTGCCGGCGTGGTCCGCTACGACTGGACACGGCTTTACACCGGCGCCGAGGACGACTCTTTCCACGGTATGGCCATGCCCGGCGACGGCTCCATGGTCAGGGTCAGGACAACCCCGCCCGCCGATTCCCGGAAGCTCTACCGCCAGCGAGTTGTTGACCCCGGCCCCGCCAGTGATTTTTCCCAGTGGACTTATACCAATCAGTATAATGCCGCCGTAGTTGCCTGTGCCGCTCTGGACGCTGAAGTCTCCATCTTCTGGATAGACAGCGCCACCCGGAAAATTCAGCGCATCGTCAGCACTGACTACGGAGCTACCTGGGGCAGCCCGGAAACGGTCGATTATTCCCCCTCCACTTCCATTTTTGGCCTGACCGCGGCTTATAAGCCCAATGGTGACCTGGCTATCTTCTTTGCTGACCAGGCTAACCTCTATGTAAAAAAGCACCTCTCCGGGCAGTGGCAATCAAAGTCAGCCTGGGACAAGACCACCGGCAACCTGTCCGGTGTCACCGTGGTCTATGACGCCGATTGGAACCTGCTGGTCACCGGGCAAGACACGTCGGGTAATTTCAAGTTGTGGAGCCTGGTTTACGGTGATGGCGGCGATGTCGCCGCCGGCAGCTGGTCGGCTTTGCCGGAGCTTGCCTCGGCTCCGTCCGATGGCGAATTTGAGTACTGCCGGCCTTTCCTGGCTAAACCTGACGTTTATCGCGGTTGCTTTGTCGAAAAGTTCACCGGCACTGACGCCTATGACCGCCCTTTCTGGTCGCACTCCGTTCTCGGGGCCGGCTTCGTGGCTAACCTGTGGCGGGAACCGGTGCCCTTTAATCTCTCCTCGGCGTACGGTCTGGCTATCGCTCACTACGGCAATTACAGCTGGCTGTCCAGTCCGGCCGGGGTCTGGCGGGCCGTTCTTACCGTGCAGTCCCTTGACCTGACCGCGGATGTATTGGCGGCCAGGCAGGAGACGGAAGAGACGTTGGGAAAACTGACCGTGGAACTGAACAATGACGAAGGCCAGTACGCTTCTCCGGGACAGGGGAGCTTGTCTGTCCTCGATACCGGTTGTCAGCTTGATTTCAGTCCCGGTTACCGTACTGTTGTCGGCGACGAAGTAAGCGCCGGCCTCACCTTCAGCCTTGAAGCCGGCGAGCATACCAGCTCCGGCGGCAGTGCCCGCCTTATTCTTCACGCCCGCGATGGTTGGGGCGCCATCGCCGACTGGAAAGCCAGGCACCAGTTCCGCTGGAATAAAGACTCCGACCAGGCGAGCGTGAAGGATATCCTTGCCTTTGTCCTGGCCAGGCTGGGCTTACAGTTGACCGTCAAATCCCAGTCGTCGGTCATTACCGATTATTATCCTGATTTCACCTTCGGGCCGGGTATCACCGGAGAAACGGTCATTCGAAAACTCCTCTCTTTCGTCCCGGATGTCCTCTTTATCGAGGGTAATCAAGCCTGCCTGGTCAATCCTCTATCGTCGGATAGCTCGGTCTACAGCTATGGCGCCGGGCATCAGGTTCTGGAAGGCAGGTATCGGTGGGGAGCCTGGGGGATTAACCGGGTCCAGGTGGCAGGTTATGACACCGGCGGCGATGAGGTTATCATCGCCGACAGTTTTGCCTGGGACGAGATAGACAAACTGTATGACCGGTTGCGGCAGATTGAAGACTTGAATATCGGTACCGTGGCCGAGGCACAGCAGAGAGGTGCCGCTCACCTGAGAGGGGCGGAGATAGCCTCGGTCGGTGGCCATATTTTGGTTCCGGTCAACTGCGGCCAGCAGATGTATGACGTAATTGATATTACGGATAGCCGTGCCGGACTTGGTGCCGAGAAAAAACGGGTGGTCGGATTGGTTACGGTTTACCGTCCCCGCCGCGGTGAATACCGGCAGTGGCTGCGGCTGGGGGCAGTCTAGAGGGTTGTCTCCCTTTGCGTCTTTATAAGCAGAGTTTCCTCTGAGAAGTGTTCTGAGCGGGCGGATTTCCCGGAGGCCGGTGGAGGGAGTTTTAGAGGGACGCCGTCCCTCTAACATAGCTATTTCCCTTTTCCCTTACTAAGGTCTTGCCTCAAATGTCATTCTGAGGAACGAAGTGACGAAGAATCTGTGGGTGGGGCTGGGGGTTCAAAGATAGTCCCCACCATTTCCCCTCTCACCTTGCCAAAAGGAAGGGGATACCGGGGATGGGGTTAATAAGATATCAGGGAGTGTAAAGAAAATGAGACTGCGAAAAGCGATTTTAAGGAGTTTCAATTCCGGAAATTATACCGCTACCATTCAGATTGCCGGCAGCTATAAAGTATATCTGGAAGATATTTCCGTGGCGCGGAACCTGCCTGCCGCCGAAATGACCACCGGTAGAAAAGCGGCGGTTGTCTTTTTTGATGACTATAGTCCCAAAGAGGCGGTGGTCATCGCTGTCTATACGTAGCTGGGAACGCTAAGCCGAAAAACGAATCTGGTTTATCCTGGTGCTGACGGCTTAGTCGTGCTCTCGTGCCATGCCTCGGGCGATGCTCTTTAGCATGGTCAGGATGCCGAGTGTCGCGCGCTGCACCTCTACCGACTCTTCGGCTAACATCTTGGCCACAAACGGGTCCAGGTGCCGTCCGCTGTAACTTGAGCTTCTTTCTTCGGCAACGCCTGAACTATGCGGAGACAGGAAGCCGGCCAGCGTAAAAAGCTCGTCTTCGTCAAAACCCAGCGGTTTAGCGATGCGGCGAAGAATATGGGCCGAGGGGAAACGTTCGGCCCGCTCGATACGACCCAGGTGTGACGACGATACCCCTGACGTAGACGAAAGCTCTTGCAGTGTCAGTGGTATCGAGATTCTCTGCTGCTTGAGTATTCTACCCAGGTTATGATTTTCCCTTGTCATCTTGGTACTCCCTGCTGCCTTTTTCTATCCTTTGTCAGATGGCAAATCACCATGCTCGTTAATTATAATTCGCCAAATGGCAAATGTCAATACTTTTCAGACTGATTGACAGCCAGCTGTCCACCGCTTTTCTTTTATCATAGCCCGGCCGGACCACATTCCCCATTAAAATGAGGTATAAATTTCATTAAAAATTACCCGGCCTTTCACATTTTTTCTTTCTTGACAGGGTGACCGTTACTGACTAAAATGGGAGTGAATCGGTCAGCCAACCATTCTCAAACCAACCTGCCGGGTGGATGTTCACCTTGAGGCGTAATCGAAAAAGGGCGGCCGGGAAACGTGGCACGGCGCGAGCCATGCGGAGACAGTAAGTAATTGAGGTGTATATGGCTGAAGCAGACCTGAAACAGAAATTTTCCGCTGACCTGAAACAGGCAATGAGAGACGGTGATAAGATGAAGCGCGGCACTCTCCGGATGTTAATTTCTGCTATCAACAATGCCGAAATTGCCCGCCGTGATGTTTTGCCGGAGGCCGATATTCTCGGTATTATCGCCAAAGAAGTCAGGCTGCATAAAGAAAGCATCGAGGCTTTTCAGCAGGGTAACCGCCCGGACCTGGTGGCCCAGGAAGAAGCGGAGCTGAGTGTTCTCCAGGCGTACCTGCCCCAACAGCTCAGTCGGGAAGAGGTTGTGGCCGCGGCTCGCCTGGTTATTGCCGAACTGGGCGCCCAGGGCCCCGCGGACAAAGGAAAAGTCATGCCCAGGGTTATCGCTCAGCTTAAAGGTCGAGCCGACGGACGCCAGATTAATGAGGTAGTCACTGAGTTACTTGCTTCGTAATGATATGATAATGAAATCAGGGTATTTCACCATGCGGAGGGGCACCGGCCCCTCTTTTTATTCCGTGCCAGGCGGGGGGACGGTTTTTTGATACACCGGGTTGAAGTTCGACTAAAAAGTCACCTGCCGGATGCCCGGGGACAGGGCCTGGTCAGGGACATGCATGACCTTGGTATCAACACCGTTACCGATGTCCGGGTGGCTGATATCTACTGGCTGGACGCTGACCTGTCTCCCGGTGAACTGGACCTGGTTGGCCGCGGCCTCCTCGCCGACCCGGTCACTCAGGAATACCGGTGTTTTACTTCGGCGGCGGATAATGGGAAAAGCTCGCCTTCTCAAGGAGAGGGGGATACCGGGGGTGAGGTTGCTAACAAATACGAGGTTACTAACCACTCCCATACCGTCGAGGTGGCTTACAACGCCGGTGTTAGTGACCCCGTTGCAGAATCCATCCTGAAGGCGATTCGTGACCTGGGTATCAATGGTGCCCGTGCCGTCAGGACGTCCCGGCGCTATTTCATCACCGGGCAGCTGGATGACGGGCAAATGGAGGCTGTTTGCAGTCGTCTGCTGGTGAATCCCATCATCCAGCACACTGTTGAAAAAGAACACGTCGGCTTCCCGGAAAACCCTGAATATAACTTTAAGCTGGAGACAGTAGACATCCTGGGGGCGGATAAGGCCGGACTTTCCGGACGCTTCGGCTTTGCCGATGACGAGCTTCAGGCTATCATTGCCTACTATCGACAGCAGGGCAGGAATCCCACCGACGTCGAACTGGAGACGCTGGCGCAGACCTGGTCCGAGCACTGCGTCCACAAGACATTCAAGGGAAAGTTTATTTCCAACGGGCGGACTATCGATAATCTGCTCAAGAGTACCATCATCAAGGCCACCCGTGAGCTGGATAAACCGTGGTGTCTCTCCGTTTTCGTGGATAATGCCGGGGTGATTGACTTTGACGGCCGCTGGGCGCTCTGTTTCAAGGTCGAGACCCATAACCATCCCTCGGCGTTGGAACCTTACGGCGGTGCCGCTACCGGTATCGGCGGCGTAATTCGTGACCCTCTGGGCACCGGCCTCGGTGCCAAACCGATTTTGAATACGGATGTTTTCTGTTTCGGCCCGCCTGACCTGCCTTATGAGAAATTACCCGCCGGGGTGTTGCATCCCCGCCGGGTTTTTAAGGGCGTCCGGGCCGGCGTGGCTGACTACGGTAACCGACTCGGTATCCCCACCCTCAATGGCGCCGTGCTCTTCGATGAGAGATACGTGGCTAACCCGCTGGTTTACTGCGGGACGCTGGGCTTGATGCCGTTTAGCCTCGCTCTCCAGGGAAAACAGAAGGCCGGCGACCTGGTGGTGGTCGCCGGCGGCCGCACCGGGCGGGACGGTATTCACGGTGTTACCTTCGCTTCCGTGCCCCTTACCGAGATGTCGACCGATGCCTCTTCCAGCTCGGTCCAGATCGGCAATCCCATCGTTGAAAAGAAGCTTATCGACGTCCTCCTCCAGGCTCGCGACCGCGGCCTGTATTCGAGGATAACCGATTGTGGCGGCGGCGGTCTTTCTTCGGCAGTGGGGGAAATGGGAGAAGAGACCGGCGTGCGCGTCGACCTTGAAAAAGTGCCCCTGAAGTACTCCGGCCTGTCTTATTCTGAAATCTGGATATCGGAATCTCAGGAAAGAATGATAATGGCCGTCCCTCCGGAGTGTATCGAGGAGCTGCTGGCTCTCTTTACCGGTGAAGATGTGGAAGCCACCGTTATCGGCGAGTTTACCGACGACCGGCGTTTGCAGCTGTTCTATCAGGGCAACCGGGTCGGCGATATCGAGATGGAATTTCTGCATAACGGTCTTCCCCAGCTCGTCAGTGAAGCAACCTGGGAGAAACCGTCCTACGCTGAGCCTGATTTTGCCTCGCCCGCTGACCTGGGCGAGTCTCTGCGCCGTGTTCTCGGTGCCTGGAACGTCTGCAGCAAGGAGTGGGTGATTCGGCAGTACGACCACGAGGTGCAGGGCGGCAACGTCCTCAAGCCGCTGGTGGGCCGGGACGAAGACGGCCCCGGCGATGCCGCCGTCATCCGGCCGTTGCTCGATTCATCCCGGGGCGTTATTGTCGCCAACGGCATCAACACCCGCTACGGCGATATTGACCCCTACTGGATGGCGGCCTCGGCCATTGACGAGGCGCTGCGCCAGGTAATCGCCGTCGGCGGTAACCTGCGCCGGGTGGCTTTGCTGGACAATTTCTGCTGGGGCAACACCGACCGACCCGAGATGCTGGGGGCGCTGGTGCGTGCCGCCCAGGCCTGTCACGATATGTCGCTGGCTTACCAGACCCCTTTTATCTCCGGCAAAGACAGTCTGAATAACGAGTTCGAGTCTGACGGTCGGAAAATAGCCATTCCCCACACCCTCCTCATCTCGGCGCTCGGCGTTATGGAGGACGTAAACCGTGCCCTGTCCATGGATTTCAAACAGGCCGGCAACCTGGTCTATATTATCGGCGCCACCGGCCATGAGCTGGGCGGCTCCGAGTACCTGGCGCTGCACGGGATTACCGGTAACAGCGTCCCCAGGGTAAATCCGGACGAGGCGAAAAAACTGATGGATTGCCTGAGCGCCGCCACCGAAAAAGGACTGGTCAGGTCATGCCACGACTGCTCTGAAGGCGGCATCGGCGTGGCCATAGCCGAGATGGCTTTTGCCGGTGGCCTGGGCGCTAACGTACAGTTGAAATCGGTGCCCCTCGCTGAGCCGGTTGATAGGGACGACTTTATCCTCTTCTCCGAGTCGAACAGCCGCTTCCTGGCCGAAGTGGCCCCGGAGAAACAGGCCGAGTTTGAGCGTGCCATGAGCAACACCAGCTTCGCCGCTATCGGCCGGGTGACGGATGATGGGCGGCTGGTAATCCACGGCGTGGAGGGCGCTAAAGTGGTCGACCTGCCCATTGACGAACTGAAAGAAGCCTGGCAGAGGCCGCTGAGGTGGTAGCCGATGGTTAAGACAATCATACTGCGCGCCCCGGGGACAAACTGCCACGAAGAGACCGCTTTTGCTTTCCAGCAGGCGGGCGCCTCGGTAGACCTGCTGCACGTTAACCGCTTGCTTCGCCGTGAACGCCGCCTGTCCGACTACCAGATTATGGTCATCCCCGGCGGGTTTACCTACGGTGACGATATCGCCGCCGGTAAAATACTGGCCAACGAACTTAGATTGAAGCTCGGCGATGATATATTGAGGTTTATCGAAGACGGCGGCCTGATTATGGGCATCTGCAACGGCTTCCAGGTACTGGTGAAAGCGGGCATTCTCCCCGAGCCGTCCCCGGAGGTAACGGCTGGTATGACTCTGGCCGGCAACGACTCCGGAAAATTCGAGTGCCGCTGGGTATACATGACGGCGAACCAAGATAGCCCCTGCGTTTTCACCCGGGGCATCGACCGTATTTACCTGCCGGTCGCCCACGGCGAGGGAAAAGTAGTGGCCGATTCGGAAACAGTGCCCGGATTAAACGTCGTCCTGCGCTATTCTGACCAGAGTGGCGACTGCCGGGCCGGCTACCCCCATAACCCTAACGGCTCCGTGGACAATATTGCCGCCATCTGTGATGCTTCCGGGCGCGTTTTCGCTTTGATGCCCCACCCCGAGCGTCACATCCGCGGCACCCAGCACCCCCGCTGGACCCGGGAAGGCGCTAAGGAGTACGGGGACGGCTTTCAGATTTTCCGTAACGCCGTCGAATATGCTCGGCATCTCTAGATAATACCGTTTCACTTCCCTGATATGTTTCACCTAGCTACCATGTACATGACTTAATCTTTATTTGGGGTATTGACTATTCCATAAATAGGACTATAATAATCTCACTCGACGTAAAACAACCTAACAACATGTTTGATTGACGAGAGCAGGCGCTTTGCTTGGATAGGTCGAGGGTGATAATGTCTATACAAGAATTGAATCGTGCTACATATGCAACATATGCACTGAAAACCTATTATAACTACATTAAAGCATGGGCTGTGTGTATTGAAAGACTATATGGTTCGGGTGATGATGAGGGAAATACATTCGTAGACAAATTCAAAACTACTGCTGCCTTTAGTCGTGTTGAAGGGGGAGCTTCAATCTCTGAAGAATTCAGTAATGCATACAGTAGAGGTCGATTAACTCTCAAAGCTATAGAACAGCTGCCTATTGAAGAATATCCCAAACTTGCTCTTTCTGCAAATTTCTGGCTCCCAGTACAATCATATTATGCTATTCATGGCGTGGGTTTAGCTGCAATGATAATATTAGGTAGAGGTTCGCCTCAGACCCACCGCAGTTTTCGTGCAGATTTTGGAGACCTAGTTAACAGGTTTTATCCCGAGCCACTCTGTGGACGTTGTGTGGGAGGTCCAGGGCCAAAAAACTTTTCATTTCAAAAGTTAAGTACTTCTATAGATAAAGTTACTAGACAAAACCAACTTGCTGACCCTACTTTCGTTGAAGAAATTGAAAACTTTATTGGAAAATCCTTGTCCACAACTCGCGAAAAATTCTTACAAGTTAGGTTTGATGAAAAGCGCGTTGAGAGAAGGAAAAAAAGACTATCATATAAAGAAAAGAATGAATGTTGTAAGAGAGAGCATAGTACATCAATCTGCGACCTAATATATCGTATGCGTGTCCGCTCCAATTACGATAGTCCTGACATGTATTTATTTGCTTCAGATGACGCAGAGAATGCCATAAAACACTATAGAGACCTTCGATACTTAACTCAAATATTAATTACTGGTTTAGATATTTTAATAGAAAGACGTATTGGGCGACTAAAAATGGCCGACTTAACGAGTAGATTCTAATAACAGTCTGCTCGTTGGTTTTACAGGTTATCCTGATTGGAGGAGAAAAGGCGGAGGTATTTATTGAAAGGCGGAGCCTCTCTTCTTTAATATACCTCCCCCTCTCCTTAGCAAGGAGAGGGGGACACAGGGGGTGAGATTTTCTGGGATACAGGGGGTGAGGGTCATCAATAACCTACCCCACCGCCTTTTCCATCCCCCGCTCCAGCTGCCCCGCCTTCACCCCGGAATCAATTATCCCCCAGGGCAGCGCCTGCCCCGTATCCCACCTCTGGTGGGCGTAGTAATCGGCATCCAGCCGGCATTTCTCCACTGCCTTCCGCCATCCCGCCAGCGTCACCTCTTCGATACTTTCCAGCACCCCGGCCACGCTCCGGTCGCCCCGCGCCAGTACCGCCTGCACCTGGCTCCAGGCCGGGCTTTCGCTCTTGACTTTGATTCCTTTGGCGGGCAGGACGCTTTTCAACCGGGAAATACGCCGGTTCAGTGTCTGGAGGCTTGCCATCGGCAGCCACTGGAAAGGAGTGCCCGCCTTGGGCACGAACGGCGCCACGTTCAGCGTCAGGCGTGTCCCGCTCTGTTTCCGTTCCAGGACTGCCCGGCTTTCCAGCGTCAGCCGGATTATTTCCTCGATGTCCTCGTCCGTTTCCGAAGGCAGCCCGACCATGAAATAAAGCTTGAGCTGTTTGATTCCCAGCCCCGCCGCCTTCTCCACCACCCGCCGGACGTCTTCCTCGCCGATGTCTTTCTTGATAACCTGCCGCAGTCGCTCTGAACCGGCCTCCGGGGCGATGGTAATTGTCCGCGCCCCGCCCCGGGCTATCGCCTCCAGTATCCGGTCGGAGAGACGGTTCACCCGCAGCGAGCTGATGGCGAATTTGGCTCCCATCCGCAGCAAACCGGTCAGCAGTTCTTCCAGTTGCGGGTGGTCGGATACCGCCGGCCCTACCAGCCCCAACCGAGGGCGGTACTTGAGTCCTTCGGCGGCCGTCTCCAGCAGACGGCCCACGGAACGGAAGCGCGCCGGACTGAAAACGGTGCTTACCAGGCAGAACCGGCAGCTCCAGTTGCAGCCGCGCTGCACTTCGATTAAGTACAAATCACCCAGCTCGGTGTCCGGCGTCAGGATTACGGAAGTCACCGGGAAATCGTCCAGGTTGGCTACCCGTTGTCGAACCACCGTCCGCCCGTTATACCGGGGGACGTAGACGCCGGGTAGTGAAGCCAGCGTTTTCAGAAGCTCGTCCCGCCGTCCGCCGATGCCTTCCTCAAGTACCGGCAGCATCTTTGGCAATATCGCTTCCGCTTCCCCGATGCACAAGCAGTCGAAAAATGGCGACAGCGGCATCGGGTTCGCCGCCACGCAGGGCCCGCCGGCAATGACCAGCGGGTGGCGCTCGTCCCGGTCGACGGCGCGCAGAGGTATCCGGCTGGCTTTGAGTATCGACACTACGTTGAAATAGTCGAGTTCGTACGAGATGGAAAAAGCAATCACGGCGAAATCGGTCAACCGCCGCCTCGATTCTACGGACAGGACGGCCGGTTTTTTCTCCCCGTTGCCGCCTTCCTGGAAAGCTCTCTCGCACACCACGCTGTCCTCCCTGTTCAGGAGGCGGTAAACCGCGTGGATGCCCAGGTTGGACATGCCCAGGTAGTAGCTGTTGGGGTAGATAAGGACAATTGGTAACCGGCCGCCCCAGTCCTTGCGGCAGGCGCCCTCTTCCCGGGGAAGCTCGCCCTGGCGGTACCTGGACCGCCGGGTGATTCTGGTTTTATGCCGAATCATGGGTTTGCTGGGATTTCCAGTTTCCTTTAAGGAAGCGGGAGTTTATGGTGATAACCTTGTCGGCGACCCTTCTCAGTTGCTGGGAAGTGGTTTCGCGCCCGAACAAGGCTACCTCAACGTGCTTGCCGTTGTCTTTCATTGCCTGCAGGGCGCCGACGAAGTCGTTGTCTCCGGCGACGAGAATAGCCACATCGTAGTTATTCTTGAAGCCGTGGGTCAGCATGTCCGTGGTCAGTTGTACGTCAATGCCTTTTTCCACCGGCGGTACCGAAGGCCAGTGTGAATAGACCAGCCGTCCCAGGCGTAGCTCACTGTAAGGAATGGCGTTTACGCCGGCGAAAAAAGTCTGCTGGTGTCGGTAGCGCTCCGGTTCTTCTTTCATACCCACCTTGGCGTTGTAGTAGTAAATCCGGATAAGTTTGCGCCTGCCCAGCAGCTTGCGGCAGAACCGGCCGATGTCAAGGTCGGTCCTGCCAAAAGTATGTTTCAGTGAATGGTAGAGATTGCTTCCGTCGATGAATATCATTACCCTCTCCGCCATTTAGCTTACCTCCTTGTCAAGATCGGTCAATGGTTACTCCCATTATAATCCCTTTACCACAAAATTTCGACTACCCTTTACGGAAGCGGCTGGCCGGGGTGTTTAAGAGGGGTTAGGATTCCCTCAACCTCCGTTTGCCACTCATTGCACCTGAATGCTATAATTGGCGCAAGCAGCATCTCTGGGGGACAGACTATGAAGCTCAGCCGCGAAGAAGTATTGCGTATCGCCCGCCTCGCCCGCCTTGGCCTCGGTGACGACGAGGTGAGCAAACTCGGCGAACAGCTGTCCAGTATCCTGGAGAACTTCGAGGTACTGAAACAGGTGGACACGGAGAACGTGCCGCCCACTGCCCAGTCGCTCGCGCTCCGTAGCGTGATGCGTCCTGACGAAGTGACTCCCTCCTTGCCGCCGGACGAAGTCCTGGCCAATGCCCCCCGGAAAGAGGCTGATTGCTTCCGGGTTCGCGCCGTACTTGAATAATATTGACCGGAACATGGGGCAAGTTTGACGCTTAACCTTAACTATCTGACCATCCATGAGGCACATGGCCTGTTGAAAAGCCGGCAGCTGTCCTCCGTCGAGCTGACTAAAGCCTGCCTGGAACGCATCTCGCAGGTCGATGCACAGGTGCGGGCTTTCATTACCGTCACTGAGGAGCCGGCGCTGCAGCAGGCCCGGCAGGCTGATGAGCGTAACGCCGCCGGCGACAATAATCCCCTCTCCGGCATCCCGGTGCTGGTCAAGGACGTCATCTGCACCCGGGGTGTGCGCACCACCTGCGGCTCAAAAATCCTGGAAAACTTTGTTCCCCCCTACAACGCCACCGTCATCGAAAAACTGAACGACTGCGGCGCCGTCATTATCGGCAAGGCTAACATGGACGAGTTTGCCATGGGTTCTTCCACGGAAAACTCGGCTTTCTTCACCACCCAGAACCCCTGGGACGCCGGCCGCGTGCCCGGCGGTAGCAGTGGCGGCTCGGCGGCGGCGGTGGCGGCCGGTGAGACCGTCTTTGCCCTCGGCTCGGACACCGGCGGCAGCATCCGCCAGCCCGCCGGATTCTGCAGCGTCGTCGGCCTGAAACCAACCTATGGCCGGGTAAGCCGCTTCGGCCTGGTTGCCTTCGCCAGCTCCCTTGACCAGATTGGGCCTTTGACTCAGGACGTCACCGATTCGGCGCTGGTTTTGAACGCTATCGCCGGCTATGACCGCCGCGATTCCACTTCGATGCCCCACCCCACCCCCGATTACACCCGGTGTTTGTCGGGTGATATTAAAGGGATGCGTATCGGTATCCCCGGCGAGTATTTTGTAGCCGGGATGTCGCCGGAGGTGGCCGCGGCGGTGAAAACCGCCATCGGCAAGCTTGAGGAGCTTGGTGCCCGCGTCGACTGGGATGTCTCGCTCCCTTCCACTCCTTACGCCCTCGCCGTCTATTACATTATTGCCCCCTCGGAAGCCTCGGCCAATCTGGCCCGCTATGACGGTGTCAAGTACGGCTTTTCTTATTCGGCGGACACTATGTGGGACTCTATGGAAAAGACCCGCCGCTACGGCTTCGGTGCTGAGGTCAAGCGGCGCATCATGCTCGGCACCTATGCCCTCTCCGCTGGTTACTATGACGCCTATTACCTCAAGGCGCAGAAAGTCCGCACCCTTATCCGGCGTGAGTTCGACAGCGCCTTTGAGAAATACGATGCCCTGGTCACCCCCACCTCACCCACCGTTCCTTTTAAGATTGGAGAAAAGGTGGACGACCCTCTGCAGATGTATCTGGCCGACGTCTGCACCCTGCCCGTGAATATTGCCGGCCTCCCCGCCGTTTCCATTCCTGCCGGCTTTGTGGATGGCCTGCCCGTTGGCCTCCAGATTATCGGTAAACCCT
>JACZSH010000149.1 GCA_022574315.1 Chloroflexota bacterium
CCGCGACCGGGGCAAGGTCATTGATGGCCCCGCCCCTGGACTGAGCGGCGCTCGCCTGAACGCCTACCTGGCGGCCGGACCGCGCTCCGACCACGAGTCCACCACCCTGGAAGAGGGCCGGGAGAAACTCAGCCGCGGCATGTACCTGATGATCCGCGAAGGCACGTCCGAGAAGAACCTGGAAGATCTCCTGCCCCTGGTGACGGACCGAACCTACCCCCGCTGCCTGCTCGTGGTAGATGACCGTTCCTGCCGCGACCTTCTCCAGGATGGCGACATCGACGCCGTGGTGCGCAAGGCAATCGGGCAGGGTCTGGACCCGGTGCGGGCAATCCAGATGGCGACCATCAACCCCGCCGGATATTTTCACCTTGACGGCCTGGGTGCCGTAGCCCCGGGTTACCTGGCCAACCTTATCGTGCTCGACGATTTAGCCGGATTGCGGATAAACACCGTCTTTTACCACGGCCGAACGGTGGCCAGTGAAGGTAAGCCGGTATTCGACCTGCCTGAATCCAGGGACAGCCGGTTAACCGGCACGATGAACATCAGGCCGTTCACCAGGGATGCCTTCCGAATCCCGGATACAGGCGCCGTCAGGCCGGTTATCGAGGTTGTCCCCGGCCAGATAGTTACCCGGAAAAGAATGGAGAGGGTCTCTCACCGGGATGGCAGCGCGGCCGCGGACACAGCGCGGGATATTCTGAAACTGGCCGTGGTGGAGAGACACCACGCCACGGGCAACATCGGCCTGGGGCTGGTGCGCGGCTTCGGCCTGAAGCAGGGGGCGCTGGCTTCATCCATCGCCCACGACGCTCACAACATCATCGTCGTCGGCACCAGTGATGACGATATGTTTGCCGCCGTCAAAGAAATCGAGCGACTCCAGGGCGGACTGGCTATCGCCGCCGGTGGAGAGGTTACGGGCAGCCTGGCGCTGCCTATCGCCGGTCTGCTTTCCGATGAACCGCTGGAAAAGGTGGCCGATAAGCTGGAGAGACTGGAGAAGCTGGCCAGGGAGCTGGGAACCACCCTGCCCTCGCCTTTTGCCACCCTCTCTTTCATGGCCCTGCCGGTCATCCCGGAGCTGAAGCTGACCGACCGGGGTCTGGTGGACGTGAACGAGTTCAGGTTGATTTAATAAGAACAGAACGGGGGAAAGACGATATGCATCTGTCCGGACAACAGCCCATCTTTGAGAGCCGCTACGACGCCGGTAACCAGCTGGCGGCCAAGCTGACGGAATACAAGGGCAAGTCCACCATCGTGCTGGCCATCCCGAACGGCGGCGCGCTGGTGGCGCTGGGAGTGGCGCTGACGCTGGAAGCCGATTTGAACCTGGTTATTTCCCGGAAAATCCCCCTGCCCCTCAGCCCGGAGGGAGGTTTTGGCGCCGTAACCGATGACGGCACCATCATTCTCAACGACGACATGGTTAAAAAAGCCGGCCTGAGCCGGCACCAGATAAATTACCAGGTCAACCGGGTACGGGCCGATATCAGGCAGCGCAGCCTGCTCTACCGGCGGGAGATACCGCCCGCCCAGCTAAACGACAAGACGGTGATAATAGTGGATGACGGGCTGGCTTCCGGCTATACCATGATGGCGGCGGTGGAATCGCTCCGGCACAGCCGGCCGGGCAGCATTATCGTCGCCGTGCCGGTGGCCTCGGCGACGGCCCTGCCGCAGGTGGAGAAAATCGCCGACAAGGTGATAACCTGTGTGGCCGGCTTCGCCGCGGAATTTTACGTCTCCGATTTCTTCCGCTACTGGCACGAGCCGGGCGACGACGAGGTAATCCAGTGTTTCAAGGAATGGCGGATGCGGCGGCGACCCAAAATTGAGCTGCCGGAAAGAAAAACCCTACCGGGGACTTGACAAACCATTGTTTTGGTGTTAACCTTATAGCCCGTTAGCGGGCATTCAATATTCGTGTATGATTTTCGTATCGGATGCCCACACTTACTAAATCTGTATTGAGCCAGAAAATTCGGGGAGGGTGAGACAGGGAAGAAAAACACTAGCCAGAGTCAGCTGAAGAGATGGGGGCAATGAACCGCCACCCGTAACTGGTCACTTGAGTGACGGGGAGCCAATAGTGAAACCGACCCAGAAAGGTCGGTTTTTGTTTTACGAAAGGGGGGTGATAATTTTTGAAAGTAATGGTAAATAAAGAAATCTAAAAAAGAAAGGAGTAA
Source organism: Chloroflexota bacterium (assembly GCA_022574315.1). Taxonomy (GTDB): domain Bacteria; phylum Chloroflexota; class Dehalococcoidia; order Dehalococcoidales; family RBG-16-60-22; genus JACZSH01. The sequence goes on from JACZSH010000149.1 coordinate 2,199, forward strand.
GAGAAATGAAAAGGATTATGATTTTAGGGATAGTTACGGT
>JACZSH010000060.1 GCA_022574315.1 Chloroflexota bacterium
GTCCTTTCCCCGGGCAAATACCCGTTTATCGATGTTGCCCCCCAGGGTAATATCACGGCCGTATTTTTTACGCAGGGCAATGGCGTCCATACCCGCCGCCACCTCCAGCGGCCAGGGGAAATTGACCCCGACCTCAAGCCAGAGCGGAATCAGCTCATCGATATTGCCGTCACTGTCGGCGTGAAGGATGTCAATGCCTTGGGAATGCAGAAAATCGGTAATTTTCCGGTAGCGGGGAAGCATATACTTCCTTATCATGGCGGGAGATATCAGGGTGCCGCTCTTAAAGGCCATATCCTCCCAGAAGCGGACAACGTCTATTCTCAGGTCTTTCACTACCCGTTTGGCCACCTCCAGGCTCAGATAAAGCACCTGGTCCATCATGTCTTCGACCAGGCCGGGGTCATCATAAAACATGAAGAGCAGCCTTTCCACTCCCACCCATTCCCGCAAAACCCCGAAGTAACCTTCCAAGAGCAACATGGTGGGGTCATCCCGGCGGTTTCGGTCGACGCAGAAGGCTTCCCAATCCCGGGGCCACCTTTCCGGGGTGTGGGGGTCAAGCCGTTTACGGTACTCGTTCCAGCTTGCCCGGTCTTTGACCGGGTGGTCAATGAAGCGGGGCATTCGCCAGGGATGTTCTTTGGAGACCTCAACGGTGGCCCCGCCATAGGTCGTCTCCACGCGATGCCGTGCATCCTCACTGAGGACTTTTATCTCGAAAACGGGCACTATGGGAGGGGTGATATGATAAAACCCCATGGTCTGGGTGGAAGAAGCCAGTTCTTTCAAATCGGCCCGGTTATGCTCAGAGACGACTTCCTGTAACCCGTGCAGGTGCTCAAACTGGAAGTACTCGTTGAGCATCTCCGGTTTTCTTATCTCCTCCGGGGCGCCCTGCTCAATCCACTCTTCAATGGTTTCCGCCCAGCAGCGATGAAACCAGTCCATGACCATGAAATCACCCGGCCTTTCCCCGCGGCAGATAGACCGGAAACGCTCCCGATTCGGCATCGCTACACCAGATGCATCCATACTTTCAACTCCTTCATCGTGTTTTTATGAGATTATCCCGGTACCTTTTTGATAACGTATTATACTACATTCCGGGAATCCCGGCCCGTCCCATTCCGATAACGGTTCACACCTGCCGGGGAGCGGCGGCCACCCGATGCCGGTAGTCTGGCGGCGGGCCGAGTTTAATGGTATCATCTTAAAGAAAATAAAAACAGGCGGTGTAAATTGCAGATAAAGCTAAGCTTCCTGGGCGCGGCCCGGAACGTAACCGGTTCCCGCTACCTGCTGGAGATAGACCATACCCGGATTCTGGTGGACTGCGGATTGTACCAGGAAAGAAATTTGACCAGCCGGAACTGGGCGCCTTTCCCAATTCCGCCCGGCACCATAGATGCGGTTCTGCTGACTCACGCGCACCTTGACCACTGCGGCCTGATACCCAAGCTGGTGCGAGAGGGTTTCCAGGGTAAAATATACTGCACGGAAGCAACCTCCGAAATCAGCCAGATAATCCTCCTCGATTCGGCCTACCTGCAGGAAGAGGACGCCGCCTTTAAAAAGAGACGCCACAAGCGGGAGAGAAGAAAGAGTCCTTTCCCAGAAGTGCCTCTCTACACGGTGGATGACGCCAGAGCGGCGATTTCCCTGTTTTCCCCGGTAAAATACGGGGAAACGGTCAGGGTTAACGAGCTGGTCAAGGTTACGTTCCGGGAGGCGGGTCACGTCCTCGGTTCGTCCATAATCCGGGTGGAGGTAAATCACAATGGAGAAACCAGGAGGCTGGTCTTTTCCGGGGACGTGGGCCGGTGGGACAAGCCAATACTGCGTGACCCTTCCGTACTTCACGAGGTAGATTACATACTGGTCGAATCCACCTATGGCGACCGGGTGCACCAACCCACGGCAGACATACCCGACCACCTGGCGGAAATTATTAATTCCACCCACAAGATGGGGGGCAATATTATTATCCCCAGCTTTGCCCTGGAACGGAGCCAGGAAATCCTCTATTACATGAACCAGCTATTAATCGAAGACCGTATCCCGCACCTGTGGGTCTTCCTGGACAGCCCCATGGCCATCAAGATTACCGAAGTCTTCAAGCGCCACCCCGAGTTATTCGACGAGGAGATGTCCACGCTGGTAAGGCAAAATAATTCTCCGTTCGACTTCCCCAATTTAATCATGACCGAGACCGCCGACCAGTCAAAAGCGATAAACCACATTACGGGCACGGTGATGATTATTGCCGGCTCCGGGATGTGCACCGGCGGGAGAATCAAGCACCACCTGGTATCAAATATCACCCGGAAAGAGAGCACGGCACTCTTCGTCGGCTACCAGGCAATCGGTACCCTTGGCCGGCAGATTGTTGACGGCGCTAAAAGAATAAGGATACTGGGGCAGTATTATCCGGTCAGGGCAAGAATAGAGCAGATTCACGGTTTTTCCTCGCACGCCGACCGTAACGAGCTTCTCAAGTGGCTTTCCAACCTCCAGAAAGCCCCGAGACGGGTATTCGTGGTCCACGGGGAAGCCGAATCAGCGCAGCGGTTCGGCAAGTTTCTGACCAAGCAGACCGGCTGGAAGGTATCCGTGCCGGACTATGAAGAAACCGTCCTGCTGGATTAGCCGACCCCGCCGGCTCAGCCTGAAATAACCCCCGGCGGCGGCATTGTCTGGCAAAGTCAGGGAGCTAACCGGGCAGACCGGTTCATCCCAACATTTTACCGGGCAGCCACAGCATCAGCTGGGGGAAGGCGATGAACAGGCCGAGGGCGACGATAATGAGCAAAACAAACGGGATTACCCCCTTGATGATATCAGCCATCGTCACTCCCAACCGGGGGTCGGCGCTGCCGTGGCAAACAAATATTGCCTGCGCCAGGGGAGGGGTCATGAAGGACATCTGCAGGTTCACGCATATCATCAGGGCAAACCAGAGCGGGTCAAACCCCAGCGATGGCGCGATGGGTACCAGTATGGCGACAATGATAAGAATAATGCTTATCCAATCGATAAACATGCCCAGAATGAAAGTGGCGAACATGATGCCGGCAAAAGCCCCCCACCGCCCGAAGGGAAACCCCAGGACCATATCCTCAATCACTCCCCTACCACCAAAGTATATGAAGACGCCGACGGCGGCATTGGCACAGACGGTGACGAGCATGACAAAACCGGTTACCCTCAGCGTCTCGCGCATGGAAGACATCAGCAGGTTCAGGCTGAACTTCCGATGTATCACCGTAGCCAGCAGTGCGACGGCAGCGCCGACGCCGGCGGCCTCATAGACAGTGGCGATGCCAAAGAAAATGGTCCCCAGAACCGAAAGGATGATTACCAGGGGGGGTAATATCGATGTCAGCAGCAGCGTAAGCTTTTGTATAAAGGAAAGCCGTCTCTCTTCCGGGGGAGCCGCCGGTGCGATACCTGGCTGTAGCCAGGAGCGGAGGAAAATATAGGTTAAATACAGTCCGGAAAGTACCAGGCCGGGGATAAAAGCGCCAAAAAACAGCTTACCTATCGACAGGGAAGCCGTCATCCCCAGGATAACCAGCATAATGCTGGGAGGGATAAGGATGCCCAGGGTCCCGCCGGCGCATATCGAACCGCTGGCCAAATCTTTGCCGTAACCCCGCTTAACCATGGGGCCCAGGGAGATTGTCGTCAGCATGCTCACCGAGGCCTGGACAATTCCCAGGCCGGCGGCAAGAATCGTTCCCAGCACCACCGTGCTCAGCGCCAACCCCCCGTTTAGCCCACCCAGCCAGAGGTATAAGCCCCGGTACAGTCTTTCGGCAATCCCCGATTTGGATAGCACCACGCCCATGAAAGTGAAGAGGGGAATGGCCAGCATATTATAGTTAAGCAGCATGGAACTAGCCCGGATATAGATTAAAAAGTAGACCTCGGGGCCAACGGTAAAATAGCCGATAATACTGGCCACACCCACCAGCACCAGGGCGATGTGAAAACCAGCCATTATCCCCACCATTATCCCCACCAGGAATATCAGGCTCAGCGTGCCGGCACCCAATTCAATCACGACGTCCTTCTTCCGGCGAACGTATAGAGGTCACGAATGAATTGAGCGGTAAACTGCAAGAAGAAAAGACACAGCCCGATGAGAATCAGGGTCTTGTACAGCATGGCAGACGGCGGCGCCCCACCGGTGCTCAGGGCAAATAGCTTGCCCCCCAGTAAACCGCTCCACAACGAGGTGGCCGTTGCCATAATAAAATACCCGAAGATTGGGAAGAAGAACAGGGCGCCGCCGATTAGATCGATAATAGCTCTGGTTCGATTAGAAAAACGGACATAAAATATGTCCACCCGGATATGGGAATTAAGCCGCTGCGCGTAAGCCCAGCCCAGGGCAACGATACCACCGCCGAGCATCCGAAAAGCACCAAAGCCCCAGGTGGTGGGGGAATTAAAGACATACCTGGAGATAACTTCAATTAAAATCACCCCCACCAGAATGGCGACGAGCCAGCTGGCTCCCGACGCGGCTCGGTCGTTAATCATATCTATGGCACGCAGTATTTTTCTCATAGGCTCTGAAAATTCAAACCAAAGGGGGTGACCAGACAGCGCAATATGTGAAACCAGAAGATTTCAGTAATTATATTACATTTACCGGATTAAGTACAAACTTACCCTGATGCCGGTTTTCAGCCTGTCACCGGCCCGCATTGACACCTCCGCTAGACTCGACTAGAATTATCTGGTAAATCGACGGCTGGCCCGGAATCATGAGTCTTATCAGGATGGTGGCTGATACGATGCCGGAAAATCCCGGAGAGGTGAGAGAACTCATACGGCAGGGTAAATTAATGCGGCCGACGTGCGGCCTTGTCCCCGGCTATACCCAGGCCAACCTGGTAACTCTGCCCGCAGAGCTGGCGTTCGATTTCTTTCTTTTCTGCCAGCGTAACCCCAGGCCCTGTCCGGTCCTTGAGGTGCTCGAACCGGGTAAGTACGAGCCGGTCCTGACCGCGCCCGGTGCCGATATCAGGGTGGATGTCCCTCTTTACCGGGTCTACCGGGATGGAGAACTGGTGAGCGAGGAGAGAGAGGTTGCCGCTTACTGGAACGAAAACCTGGTATCTTTCCTGCTCGGATGCAGTTTTACTTTTGAGACCGCTTTAATCAGGGACGGGATATCCCTGCGCCATCTGGATGAAGGCAAGAACGTGGCCATGTACGTCACCAGTATCCAGACCACCCCGGCGGGAATGTTTTCCGGGCCCCTGGTGGTGAGCATGCGGCCAATTCACATGGAAAAAGTGGTCCGGGCCGTCCAGATAACCTCCCGCTTTCCGGCCGTACACGGTGCGCCGGTCCACATCGGCTCCCCGGAAAGAATCGGCATCAGCGACCTGTCCCGGCCGGACTATGGAGACCCGGTTGAAATCAGGGACGATGAAGTGCCCGTGTTCTGGGCCTGCGGCGTAACGCCGCAGGCAGTGGCTTTGCAGTCAAAGCCGTCATTGATGATAACGCACGCGCCGGGCTACATGTTCATTACCGACCTCCGGGATGAAAGTCTATCCGTCCTGTAGTTCACGGCACTGGATAATAAGGCGGCATTATCGATATTCAAAACCGGGGAGGATTGCCACGGAAAAGATAATCGACTTTAACTGCGACCTGGGAGAAAGCTTCGGCACCTACAAACTGGGCCTCGATGAACAACTGATGCCTTACATCTCCTCGGCAAATATCGCCTGCGGGTTTCACGCCGGCGATCCGGTATGGATAGGGCGAACCGTGAGCCTGGCGGAAGAGGCGGGGGTTGCCATCGGCGCCCATCCCGGCTTTCCCGACCTGATGGGCTTCGGGCGCAGGGAGATACAGGTAGCTCCGGAAGAACTCAAGAGCTACATTATCTACCAGGTCGGGGCGCTGCAGGCTTTCACCGGTAAGAAACGGTTACAGCACGTCAAACCTCACGGCGCCCTGTACAACATGGGCGCGGTCAACGGGAAAATCGCCCGGGCGGTGGCCGAGGCGGTCCGGGAAGTCGATGCCGACCTGATACTGGTGGGACTGGCCGGGTCAGCCTGGATTGAAGCCGGCCGGCAGGCCGGACTGAAAGTGGCCAGCGAGGTCTTTGCCGACCGCGCGCTGAATCCGGACGGCACCCTCGTCCCCCGGAGCCAGCCCGGGGCCGTTATCAGGGACACGGCAAAGGTGGTTGCCGCCAGCCTGAAAATGGTCACCGAAGGCAAGGCGATAGCCATCAACGGCCAGGAAATCCCCATCCGGGCGGATACCATCTGTCTGCACGGCGATACCGAGGGAGCGGTGGAACTAGCCCGGAATCTGAGAGAGAGAATGGAAGCCGCCGGGGTAAAAGTACTGCCCATGGGCGTTTCTCTCTGAGCTACCCGTTATGCGCTATAAAGAACCACGGTTACTGACCGGCGGCGACAAGTCCATTTTCGTTGAATTCGGCGACGGCATCGACCCGGAGCTGAACCAGCGGGTGCGGCGTCTCAGGCTGGCAATCGAAAAGAAGAAGATTCCGGGTGTCACCGAAACGGTGCCCGCTTACCGGTCGCTGCTCGTTTACTTCGAGCCCTTGGCAATAAACCCCCGGAAACTCAGGGAAATCCTGTTCTCGCTGGCGGAGTCACCGGAATCAGAAGCCCTGCCGGAGTCAAGGTTAATCGAGGTTCCCACCGCCTACGGGGGAGAGTACGGCCCGGACCTGGCCTTCGTAGCCGCCCATAACGGACTGAGTGAGTCCGAGGTAATACAGCTACATACCGGCACGCCCTATCTCGTGTACATGATTGGCTTTGTCCCCGGTTTTCCTTACCTGGGCGGTATGTCATCGCGTATCGCGGCACCCCGACTGGAGACACCGAGGGCGAAAATACCGGCCGGGGCAGTAGGCATCGCCGGAGGGCAGACAGGTATCTACCCGGCGGATAGTCCCGGTGGCTGGCGTCTCATCGGGAGGACACCGTTGAAGCTTTTTGACCCGGGACGGGAGCCGGCGGCACTCTTTGGCGCCGGTGATTACCTGTCTTTTACCAGCATAACCCGGGAAGAGTTCGCCCGGATTAAAGCCGACGTTGAGCGGCGGGCATACCCGGTAAAGGAGACGCTGATGACGCGGGGAGAGCATGAAAATCCTTGAGGTTATCCAGCCGGGACCGTTAACCACCATTCAGGACCTGGGCAGGTACGGCTACCAGCAATACGGCGTGCCGCCCTCCGGCGCTCTGGACAATTTTGCCTTCCGGGTCGGCAACCTCCTGGTGGGTAATGATGAGTCGGCTGCCTCGCTGGAGATAACCCTGTTCGGCTGCCGACTGCGCACTCTCAAGGCAACAGCCGTGGCCGTGACCGGGGCGGACCTGGGGGCAACTTTAAATGGCAATCCCCTCCCCACGTGGCAAGCCATAGCCGTACATAGCGGGGATGTAATCTCTTTTCCCCGCCTTAATAGTGGTTGCCGGGCTTATCTGGCGTTTACCGGCGGCCTGGACGTGCCCCTGGTGATGGGCAGCGCCGCTACCTGCGTCAGAGCCGGAATCGGCGGCCTCGAAGGCAGGCCGCTGCGCCGAGGAGACATTCTCCACGCGGCGGCAGCCGCCCCAATGGGACGAAAGCTGGGTGTCCCCAGAGAATACTTGCCTGTCTACGGCAGTCAGCTTGAACTCAGGGTCAGGCTCGGCCCACAGGACGATTACTTTACCAAAGAAGGGATAAACACTTTTCTGCACTCGGACTACGCCGTATCCGCCCAGTCCGACCGGATGGGCTACCGTCTTGACGGCCCGCCCATCCGTCACAAGGGCAAAGCGGATATTATTTCCGATGGCATCCCGTCCGGCGCCGTCCAGGTGCCGGGAGACGGCCTGCCGATAGTACTGCTCGCCGACCGGCAGACCACCGGCGGCTACACCAAGATAGCCACCGTGATAAGCGCCGATATTGCTAAAATTGCCCAGGCAATGCCGGGTAACCGGGTGAGATTCCGGCAGGTCAGCGAAGACGAAGCCGGCGCCGCACTCCGGGAATACGAGCGAGCCATCGGTGATATCCGGCACCTGCTCCAGGATACCGACCACTAAAAGTCCCCACACAAAGCATTTGTGCGTCCATAAATCCCCACTAATTTGCCGCTTATTTTCCATCATAAAATAACAAAGCACCACTTTTCTGCCCAAAATCATTGACAAGGTGGCCGGATTCGTTTAATAATGTGGAAGGCAGTTGCCGCATACCGTATTCCCGCCAGGTGGCGATAATGAGTGACACAGTACTAGTAAATAGTTCAATCGAGGACATCATCCTTAACCATGACTGCCGGGGAATTTCGGCGCTCCGGCCTTTTCTGCCGTCTTCATTCTGTGAGGACGCCGCCCGTTTCATCCTGGAGAAAAGTGGTACCCGGCATAAAACGGCCCTCATTACTACCGGCTTTTTCATCCTCAGCGCCAAAGCCCCGGAAACCGATGGCCCCCCCGGGGCAATCGCCCTGGCCAGGGCACTCCAGCAACTCGGCTTCGAGGTAATTTACGTCTCCGACCGCTACGGTACTCCCCTGCTCACCTTTGACGGGGTAGGGCCGAAACAGGTTATCGAGTTCCCCATCAGCGACCACGCCGTCAGCCGGGACTTCGCCCGCGGCGTGCTTGCCGACGTCAAACCCGACGTCCTGATTGCCGTCGAGAGGTGCGGTTTTACCGCCGGTAACCAGTACCTCAATATGGCGGGCAAGGACATCTCGGATTTTACGGCCAAAATCGACTACCTGTTCCCGTACCAGGAAAACACCCTGGGTATCGGC
>JACZSH010000150.1 GCA_022574315.1 Chloroflexota bacterium
GGAATTTGGCGCGTAGGGCTCCGCAACCCGGCCAAATCGCAACGGTGTCTTTCCTTCAAAGCCCAGATTATCTCCTGTTCACAGATGACGGCAACGAAGGAGGCTGGTTCATCAAAGCTCTAGTGAACCTTGGATGGGTAGAGAACCCCGATAAATCGCTAACAACGAAAATGGTAATTACTCCAAGACGCTTCCGGTGTCTGCGCCTACTTCTACACCTCCTATCATAATAGAATTCCCTGCTGACCTCGAAGATATTACTCCAACCAACGATGTCTTCTCAGCTCTATTCTGGCTTCGGAGAGGGTTATCAGAACGTGATCCTCTGGAGAGTTTTTCAGCCTTGATGGTTTGTCTACAAATCATGGCCCGTCACATAGTTAGGCTTTCACCTGTCGTTCACTATTGTCCGTCTTGTGGCGTTGAATTGAAGACCCAGGAACCAAGCATTACATCACTTACTCGGGAATTGGTAGTCTCAAAACTCGGAGCTACCAAAGAACTTTTCGATAGGGTTTGGAAAGCGCGGAATGCTATTGTCGCACATGGCAACCAACCCGTTACAGCTGAAGTATTTGTTGAGTTGACTGAATTGAAATTTGATGCCGTAATTTTAGCTTTCCAGAGTATTAAATTAAGCCTTGGAATACCGCTGGATTCTCCACCATTACCTGACCAGGCACTCTTTGTAACGGATGCGTTTATGTACGTTGACTGACAAGAAGATTGGATTAAGGTAACGTTTTAGGAGGAGAGGCGGCGCCTCTCTTTTTTTTCTCCCCCTCTCCTTTATTCGGGGGAAGAAGTTTTAGAGGCGGGGTCTTTCGCCCCTCTTAAACCCCCGGCATTACCGGTGCGACGTCAGGGAGAGGTCAGAAAATCTCCGTGTTTTGCCGCTGGCCAAGTTCACCGAGCAGGATATTGAGGGCCAGTTCCGGGTCATACTGGCCGGTCTTCATGGAAAGGTCGGCTTCGAGGAGCCGGTGGTAGACCTCTTTCAGTCGTTCCAGGGAATACCGCGCCGACTGCTCCAGCGCCCTGCGGTAAACGAAATCGTTGACGATACCCAGTCGGTTCTTTATCTCAATTTCAGACCGACGCTGCCGCCGCAGCTCCTTCACCCGGACGATTATCCTGACCTGCCGGACCACCATCACCAGCAAGTAGGCCGGGGACGCCCCCTGCTGCAATAGCTGCTGAAGGAGACGCTGAGCCGTCCCGGCTCGAAACTCGAGGATGGCGTCGACCATGGTGAAAACACTGGCTTCCTGCACGTAGCTGACTACCTGCCTGACGTCCTCTTCTTCAATACGGCGACCCTCCACGAACAGCACCAGCTTTTCAATTTCGCTGGTCATGACCCACAGGTTACCGCCGACGAACCTGGCCAGCAGCTCGACCGCCGGCTCGGTAATACGGCTGCCGGCAAGTCGAACTTTTCCCTGAATCCACGAAGTTAAATATTCACCCCTGAGCAGGGGGAATGACTTTACCGTGGCCCGGCCGGAAAGCTCCCGGAAGAGGGGGTTTTTCTGGTCAGTCTTCCCGTCCAGCAGGACGACGATGCTAAAATCAGGGATATTCGCCAGGCACTCCGCCAGCGGCTGATATTCACCTCGCCGACCGCTACCGCCGGTGCTCTTCCGGCCAGAGCCATGCCGGGTCTCAAAACGTCCCAGCAGTCCGTTGATAATGACCAGGCGTTTTTCGGCCAGAAATGGCATCGTCTCGCTGACGCGCTTTATCTCTTCCACGGTAACCTGGGACCCGTCGAGAAGGGCGGTATTGGTGGCCAGGGCAATTTCATCACCCACCGTCTTTTTTATTTCGTTAAGTGCCTGATGGGCTGAAAAATCATCTTCTCCATAGAGCAGGTAAAGCAAGATAACTCCCTCCGAGCCGGTAGTTTTCCCATTTTACCACAGCCGAATAGAATTATTTAATGACCTCAGCCCTTTATCAAAGGAAAAAAGAAAGTGGGGTGTCTAAGAGGGGCGTCAGCCCCTCTTTCTCCAGGGTGAGCTTACCCACCAACCGCTCCAGCTTCTCCACCCGGTCTCTGAGAGCGGCTTCATCGGTCGGCTCGCTGTTAAATTTGCCCCGGCGATACTGTTTCTTCCAGTGGTAGAGCAAGCTCGACGAGATATTGTACCTCCGGCAGAGCTGAGCCGGGCTGCTTTCACCGCTCAAGAGGTCATGGATAACCTGACTCTTGAACTCGATACTGAAACGTCT
>JACZSH010000151.1 GCA_022574315.1 Chloroflexota bacterium
AAATTGGCGACGGAATTTTTACCTACCCCTTCTGGCAGCACCTCATCCAGCAGCGCCATGGCATCCTCTTGCATACCCTCAACTATATGCGAGTAGGTGTCCATTGTAAAGGTGAAGGTGGCCTGCCCCCGCAAAGGATACCACTTGTTAAGTTAGAGTTAAAGATAGTTTAGCTTCAGGAGCCGGTGGCCGATATCACCCACATCCGCATCCGGACCGGCTTTGTCTATCTGGCAGCGGTCCTGGATGCCTTTTCGCGGCGGGTAATCGGTTAGGCTATCTCCACTAGGCTGGATACTTCCCTCACGCTCGAAGCACTGCACATGGCCATCGCCGGGCGCCGTCTTGGTTCTGGTGTCATCCACCATTCCGACCAGGGAGTTCAGTACGCTTCGACTGAATACGTCGGTGAACTTGAGCGCCACGGCTTCAGTATCTACTTTCCAAGATGCCCTCAGGTGGTATTGCACTTTTCGTCAGATTGCGTAACGAGGTAACCAGACCAGCTTTCATATTCCGGAAGCACCGGCTATTCCTTCCAGGCGGCTAATATCTCCTCAACCGTTCCGGCGGCAAGTAAAGACCTGGCTATTGTTGCCTCTTCCTGGCTGAAAGCATCAATGTTGCGGCAGATATCCTGGAGCCGGTTGGCGGGAAATTTGCAGGCACCGTGCTCATCCATGTGAATAATATCGCTGTCCGGTGTGACGTCCATCCCGGCAACCGAAACCGGCACATTCATGGCACTCAGCGTGACAGTCCCGTGCTCCGGCGTGGTGCCACTCATAACGTACTGGACCTTCATTTCACGGATTTCGTCTATATCCCTTGACGGGCCGTTGGTGACCACACCCACCACTCCGCAAGCCTTGAAGAGCGATGTTGATTGTCCTCCCCAGAGTCCCATTCTGTTAAGTTTCTCTGGTGAAAATACTTGTTGAGTTACCAGGATTATCGGCTTCCTCGCTTTTCCCAGAGCCAAGATAAGGTCTTGAAATGTCAGGGGCGGGTGCTTCGGGTCAGGTTCCGAGACCACGATGGTAGCCGCGTAACCTACTCTTCTGCCCAGCTCAGGGAAGATACCATGGACTGATTGGTCGGTGTACCAGGGGTCTTTCTCGTTATCGTAAATACGTAAACAATATGGACTCTCCGGCAGATTAGCGACGACGTTGCCTACCGTTGGGGTGCTGAACCCCTGCAGTTTTTCTAGCATCTCCCTTTCCGATAATTCTGACACCTGTCCTACCTCCTCTGTTTTCTTATTTCTTTTATATGAGTATTAATTATTTTTTCAGCAGGTGCTTTGTATCTCCCCATCTTCGGTCACGGGCATGGTTTCGCGAGGAGATAATTAAATCGGCATCGATTCCGGCAGTCCGGCAGATTACCCGGATCATGTCATCACCCATCGTGGGGCAGCCTTTGGCGAATGAACCCAGATGAGCTAATTTACGGGCGCATTTACCAAAGACAACCGTCTTATCTCGGTCGGTAACTTCTTTTACATCAGGACTGCCAATGATAAATACCAGTTCACTCAAGGCGTCAATATTGCTGAATTGTTTAACCGCCATCAGGGCGCCCATCAGTTCGCCGTAACAGCCACTGCAGGCGTCTTTACCTTCGATAACGCGTATCCCGCCATACCGTGATTTAAGAACTTCATAGGAAGACTTAAAATTTTGTCTATTTTTGGTGAGGGACTCGCCGACTACTTTTACCTGGCTCAGGACGGCTTTTCGCCCCTGCCGGGCGGCGAAGTATTGCAGGTGCATAACCTGGGCCGGGTCAAAACCCATCAGGCAGGTGCCGACCGTATCCACGGCCACTGGGTCCAGGCCGGCCAATATCAGCCCCATTTCAACCCGGTCATGAGGATACTCCCAGAGTCCCTGCATCCCAGCCAGGGCATCAACGATAACGTAGTTAGACTTAACCACCGAATTCAGGTCGGCGATTGCCTTGTCCAGGCCGAGGCGATGACTCTTCCTCTTTTCAGCACCGGGCATGACTCCCTTCATGTTTTTTAAACTCAATGTCACCAGGGTCCTGATGTGAGTCTTCATCACCGGCAGGTTGATAATAACATCGCTTTCCAGGGCCGTCCGGGCGATTTTCACTTTCTTCATGACGTAAGGATGCCCGACAGATACTTCTTCGAATCCGTCACGGTTAAGATTGCGCAGTTCCACACCATACCGACGGGCGACCGCCGCCGTACCCGAAAGTT
>JACZSH010000061.1 GCA_022574315.1 Chloroflexota bacterium
GTAAAGGTAGCGACATCACCGTCAACCGCTCCCTTTATTAACCTGAGCCGGGCTACCCGTGTGTCGGCTTCCTGCTCAAAGACTTCGACGGTGCGCTCCTCGCAATGACAGGGCGGGGTTATTCGTAATGACAGGGCGGGGCGAAGGGGCGTCAGATACCACACCACTCCATGATGAAGAGGGCGAAAATCTTGGTGCAATCGATTACCGAGTCCAGGTCGACGCACTCGTTAATGCCGTGTATGTTCTCGCCGTCGGGCCCGAAAGAAATTGCCGGCAGGTTAAAATACATGGCATGCCGGGTATCCATTCCCCAGGTAGCGCCGCTAATCTCAGCGCCCGATGCCAGTACTTTATCGGCAATGTTCTTGAAAGCAGTCACAAACGGAGCGTCCGGGGCCTGCTCCCAGGCATCGGCAAATCTTGCCAGCCAGGTAATCTCCGGCGGGTGCTGCGCCAGCCATCCGTCACGGCGGGTGACTGCCTTCACGGCCTGCCGGACCTGGTCTTTAACTTCATCAACGTCTTCTCCGGGGAGATACGATAGCCGGCATTCCATTTCTGCCCAGCCGGCCACGGTGGAAATCCAGTCCCCGGCCCGGTAGGTGCCGATACAGATATGGCACGACCTCCCGGAGTTTCGCTCGAAGAGCGGATAGTGCTGTTGCTCAGCCCGCCGCTCATCCAGGGCCACTATTGCCTGATATACCTGGTTCATTTTGCCGATGGCGTTTACGCCGGTATGGGCTTCGCCGGCATGGGCCGGTTTGCCCACCACCCTGACCCGGAAAAAGAGGATACCGGGGTGCGCCAGGGTTATTTTCATATGCGGTTCCGGTATAATCATCCCGTCAGCGGTAAAGCCTTCCAGAAAACAGGCTAAAGTGCCGCCACCGCCCAGGTTTTCTTCCTCGATAACGCTCTGCAGCATCACCGTCCCCCGGGGTTTTAACCCGGCGTCCAGCACGCTTTTCAGGGCAAAATAGCTGGCGGTCAGCCCTGATTTCATATCCCAGGCTCCCCGGCCGTAAAGCCTGTTGCCGACTACTTTTCCTTCCCACGGCGGGTACTGCCACTCAGCCACCGGCTCCGGAGAGACCACGTCCATATGCCCGTTAAGAATCAGGGACCGGGCGGAAGGTTTACCTTCCAGGATGCCGATGATATTAGGGCGGTCTTTGAACCCGAATCCGGAATCGACGTAGGCTTTGTGCCGGCGGATTTTAGCGGTATCGGCTTCAAAAGCGACTACCTTCAGTCCCAGGTCTGAATATAAGCTCTGCATGTATTTCTGGCCTTCCGTCTCCCGCCCGGTCGGGGTGGGAAACTGTACCAGTGTCTGCAGTACGCGTATTATTTCGTCTCTCCGGTCATCAACCAGCCGGCATACTTTCTGCCGCTGCTCTGCCTGATTCATGGCACCCGCCTTTCTGCTGCGTATTACGATAAACCGTTTTCCCCAGCAATGTCAATAACCCGGCGCCGGGTTACTGACCGTGTCCGGTAAAATTGTCAGGTTTACCTATCTGTGCTATATTGCTACAAATACCCGGCGAAAGGACTGGACGTTGCTTTTACTAACCAGGGACGACGTGAGGAAAGTGCTTGACATGGCCGACGGTATGGAGGCGGTCGAAAAAGCCTTTGCCGAGGTGGCCGGGGGCACGGCCGTACTGCCGCCGCGGATTAACCTCAACACCCCTGACGGGCTGGCCCTCTACATGCCGGCCTACCTCAAAGAGAGCGGCGCCCTGGCCTGCAAGGTGGTGGCCAGCTACAAACAGAACCCGGCCAAGCACCACCTGCCGACCATCCTGGGCAAAGTGCTTCTCCAGGACCCGGCCACCGGTGACGTTATTTGCATCATGGATGGAGAGTACCTGACCGCCGTCCGCACCGGGGCGGCCAGCGGTGTCGCCACCAAATATCTCGCCCGCCGGGACCGCGGCCAGACGGTGGGTATTTTTGGCGCCGGGGTGCAGGCAAAGGCGCAACTGTGGGCGATGGTGGTCGCCAGGGATATTGCCCGTGCCTGTGTCTACAGTCGGAGCGAAGAATCGGCCACCCGGTTTATCGCCGAGATGAGCTCCAGGTTGAACCTCGAAATCGTCAAAGCCGACTCGCCGGGGCAAATCCTGGAGAAAGCCGATATTATTTGCACGGCCACATCTTCTCCCACTCCCGTATTCGATGGCACCCTGGTCAGAGAAGGCACGCACATTAACGGCGTCGGCAGCCATGCGCCTGACGTCCGTGAACTGGACACGGCCATTATTCAGCGTGCCCGGATAGTGGCTGATTCCTACGATGCCTGCCTGAGCGAAGCCGGCGACATCATGATACCCATCCGAGAGGGTGCGATTGACCGGTCACACCTGTCAGCCGAGCTCGGAGAGATTATCACCGGTCGGAAACCGCCCCGGACAAACGACCGGGAAATCACCCTGTTTAAGTCGAACGGGCTGGCTATCCAGGACGCCGCCACCGCCAAGCTGGTCTACGATAAAGCGATTCAAGCCGGAATGGGCACCGAGGTGTCGCTCTAGCTGAAACGCCGAAGGCGGGACAGGCGACCTCACCCCACGACTAAATGCCCCAGCCGACGCTCAGGATGCCTGGTCCGACATGCCTCTGTCCCGCCTGAGAACAGCCCGCAACAGGACGTTGGCGCCGGCCGCCACCTGTTCGGGCTCGGTTTTTTCGGCTTCGTTATGGCTGATACCGCCCGCGCAGGGGATAAAAATCATGGCCGTGGGCGCCACCCGGGCAATATAGATAGCGTCATGGCCCGCTCCCGAGATGATATCCCGGTAGCTATAACCCAGGTCCTCGGCGGCATCCCGGACGTTGCTGATGCATCCGTCATCAAATTTTACCGACGGCGTCGCCCAGTTATTCTCCAGTTCTACGGCGACATCCGAATCACGGGCCACTTTCTCCATAGCCCGCTCAAACTCCCCGCCCATCTCCCGGAGGACGGAATCTTCCGGGTGCCGCAGGTCAACCGTAAAGAAGACAGAGCCGGGGATGACGTTGCGGGAGTTTGGACTGACCTCAAGCAGCCCGACGGTCGAGACGGCGAGCGGGGCATGGTCCAGGGCAACCTGATGCACCGCTGCTATCATCCGGGCGCCGGCCAGCAGGGCGTCTTTCCGCAAGGGCATCGGGGTGCTGCCGGCATGGCTCTCGCGTCCGGTAACCGTAACCTCGTACCAGCTCTGTCCCTGCATACCGTGAACCACGCCAATCATCTTATTCTCGGTTTCCAGTACCGGCCCCTGTTCGATGTGCATCTCGAAATAGGCGGCCAGCGTATGGCCGCCGCACTTTGCCTCGCCCCGATATCCGATACGGGCCAGTTCGTTGCCGAACTCGTTTCCCTGCCGGTCTCTGATGGCGTAAACCCGGTCTCGCTGATAAACCCCGGCGAACACTCCCGAGGCCATCATGGGCGGAGTGAACCGGGAGCCTTCCTCGTTGGTCCAGTCGATTACTTCCAGAGGGGCGACGGTCTCATAGCCGGCGTCATTCAGGGTGCGCAGTACCTCCAGACCGGAGAGTACCCCGGCGATACCATCAAACTTACCCCCCGTCGGCTGGGTATCCAGGTGGCTGCCGATGGCGATGGGCGGCAGTGAATTGTTTTTACCCGGTCGGCGGGCATAAATGGTGCCCATCTCATCAACGGCAACCGTGCAGCCGATTGACCGGCATTCTTTAACAAACCAGTCACGCACCTGGCGGTCAGTGTCAGTGAGAGTCAAGCGGCAGATGCCACCTTTATCAGTACCGCCAAAGGCCGCCGTTGCCATGATAGTAGCCCACAACCGGTCGGGATTAATTCTCAGGTCATTTAAATCACTCATTTGGTTACCTTTCACTATTAATAATCGTGGCGACAATAGCACCATTCAGCCAGTTTGTCAATGGATATAGTTGCTGCGCGGAAATGAGACGGGAAGCAAAGAGGAACTTTTACCTGTCTTTACCTGAATGGTAAGCCGCGTTGTTTTGCTTTAGCTTGACCCCATATATCGGGGCATCAAAAGCCTGGGTAAGAATAACGCTAGGTCGGGCCAGTAGGTGGTAATCAGTACCACCGGCAGGGCGCCAAAAACCATAAAAACCAGTGCCGGTTTTATCATCTGGTCGACACGGACATTACCGACACGCGCCGCCAGGTAGAGGATTGGCGCCGTGGGAGGAGTGACGTTTCCCAACCCGAGATTGGTGCCCAGAATAGCCGCGAAATGAACCGGGTGAACTCCGATGCGCATCATCAACGGGAATAAAAGCGGCGCGGCCAGCAAAGTGCCCGTGAAATCATCGACAATCATGCCGAGAAGAATGAGAAACAAGTTTACCAGCAGCAGTGTCACATAGTAGTTCTCCGAGAGCCCGGAAATGATGGCAATCATGCTCTGCGGAATATTCAGCATGGTCATGACACGGCTTAAAACGAGCACGAAGATGACCATCAGCACGACGACACCGGTGATAACCGCCTGAGCGGCAAAAGTTCTCCCGATATCACTCAATTTCAGAGTGCGGTAGATAAACAAGCCAACGATTATGGCGTAGACAATAGTTACTGCCGCGGCCTCGGTGGGAGTAAAGACACCGCCATAAATCCCCCCCAGGACAATAACCGGCATCAACAGGGCAAAGAAACCCCGGTATCCGGCGATGCCTATCCCTTTGACCTGCTTTTTGAAACTGATTGGCGGCAAGACCCGGATACTGGCATTATTTCTGACCATGAAGTAGTTAACGATAATATAAATAATCACGGTAAGAATTCCCGGGCCAACTCCGGCCAGGAAAGCGGCCGTAATCGGCGTCATGGTAACGAAGCCATAGAGTATCATGGGCACGCTGGGAGGGATTAACTGCCCGAGCACGGAGGAAACCGCCAGCAGCCCGGTGGCATACCCCCGGGAGTAGCCCTGTTTTTCCATTTGCGGGATAACAACTCCGCCCACTGCCGCCACCGCCGCCGAGCAGGTACCGGCGATGGCCCCGATCATGGCGCAAGCCACTATCGTCACTGCCCCCAGACCGCCCTTAATCCTGCCCACCACGGCATCAGCTATGGCCACAAAACGGTCAGAAATACCGCCCACACTCATAAACCCTCCCAGCATGATAAAGAAAGGTACGGCCAGGAGGGTCAGTGATTTCATCTTGTGGAAAGCTATGGGGAGCTGGGCGCCGACTTCAAAACCATAGGTGTAAACCAGGAAGGAAAGTGCCGCCATGAAGGTAAAGGGAGCGGGCACGCCCAACAGGAGCAGGCCTACCAGTATTACCAGGGCAATGGCGATGCCAAGGTTCGGTATGCCAAATAAGGCGGTTTCCAATTCAGTCTACGTCTCCTTTTTTTTCATGAGCGGCACCTTACCCCAAAATAGCTGGCGTGCCAGGTCGATTGCCTCGACCCAGAAATAAAAACCCCCCAGAATACCCGCCGCGAGGAAAAAAGAGCTGCGCCCGTAAATCATGGGGAATCTTAAGGTCATCGTCTGCGGCTTCATCTGGAGGTCCCAGATAAAAAAATTATAGCCCCACCAGAGAAAAAGCATGGCCAGTCCCAGGGTAATCACTGAGGCGATAAATCTGACCAGTAACTTTCTTTTCGGGCGGTGAATGGTAATTTCCACCAGGTCCACCGTAATGTGAGTCCGCTCGTAAGTGGCGTAAGCTGCTCCCATCATGTACAGCCAGAAGGCAGGGACAATGGCGACCTCTTCCACCCAGAGTAAGGGAAGATGGAAGATATAACGCGCCCATACCTGGAAAAATATGAGCAGCACCAGGGGAATACAGACGGCTATCAAGACATACCACATGAAGGAAGGCACCCACCGAAAAACCAGCTTATTGGCTAAAGAGCGCATTGTCGCCACCGTACCCCTTCACTTTCAGTTGGTGAGGGAGCCCGAGGCGGGCTCCCTCACCGAGAACCTTTAACTTACTCTGTCACCGAGTTTATCCAGGACGCGCCATCCCCAGCTCATCGTACAAGCCGTAGATGATGGCTTTACCGATAATCGAGGTGAGCTCCGGCCAGACATCCTGGCGGATGACGGTGGCCATTTTTTCCCACTCTGCATCGGTAGGTATCAGTACATCCCAGCCATAGTCACGCAGCAGCTGCATGTACTTCTCGTCCATAGCCTCCGCGTAGGCGAACTGGTCATTCTGTATCTCCTGGGCAGCATCCCTGATTATATTCTGGTCTTCCTCGGTCAATGAAGCCCAGGCTTTATTATTGACGGAAAACCAGGCGGGTTCAATGTAGTCCTTGTAGTGAATCCAGACGCTGTTTATGTCCCTGAAGATATAGGCCTGCATTGTGCCGCCACCCTGCTGGCCATCCATGATACCGGTCTGCATGGCGGTATAGACCTCGCCAAAGGGCATCGCCGTGACCATATAACCCAGGCGCTCGAAGGTAAGCCGGCAGGCAGTCAGGGCCATGACCCTGATTTTATAGTTCTTGGGCACATCAGGGTCAAAGGGGCTGGGAGGAACTTCCCGGGTGCTAATTCCCGAGATGCCGGCATTCCAGGCACCGAGCACTCGATAGCCCAGGCCATTCACGATACTATTCAGAGTTTTAAAGACGAAGCCATCCGGGGACCACAGTCGTGCCGCGGCCGCGTAGTCATTGTACACGAACGGGATATAATATCCGACCGCAATTCGGGGGTCGAAGCTGTCATCCAGGGCTTCGAACATCATCTCCATATCGCCGCGGATAATCATCTCGTTAATGGCATCCCAGCCGCCCAGCACGGCATCACTGTAAGAGGTAACCGTAACACGACCTTCCGTCCTTTCCGTTACCATCTGGCCGAAACGAACCATCGCGGCAGCGCCTTCGGTATCGCCCGGATAATTGGTGTGGTTACGCCACTTGTAGGCGTACTCGGTACCGGCCGGCGCCGCCGTCGGCGCGACTCCCGGTGCCGGCGCGGGCGCCGGCTGGGCGCAGCTAGTTGCCACCACTCCGATGGCCAACAGCAACGCCAGTGACACTAATACGATTCTTTTTCTCATCATGACCTCCTTTACAAAATAGCAACCGTATATTGCCGGCCCTTTACTTCATCTATCACCCCCTCCGGGGTAAAAACCCCCCGATTTCTTTTCCGTAATTCTCGGTTCCAGTAATAGACAAGAACAATAGTCAAGTAAAGGTACTCACACATGCCCTGTCATCAGCACGCTCAATAGCTAACTTTATACAAAGCAGTTGGCACGACAATAGCACCATTTAGCTGGTTTGTCAATAGGATTATCGGGTAAGAACTACCCATTTTTCAAATTTTTTATGCCGAGGCGCGAATTTATCTACTTTTTCCACCAGGAAACAGACTTCACCGACTCTTTTTAGGGGCCCCGGAGGCGGCAATGGCAACAAATTAAAGGGATGGGTTTACCGACTCAGGGCAGGAAAATGGGAAAGAGGGGTGGTGACGAAAAATAGAGGAAGAAGAGCGATATCGTTTCTACATCCCCACCAGCACCTTTTCCAGCACCTTCTGCCACTCCCCATCAAGTCGTTTGGGGTTCAGGATGAGCCGGGTAAAGCCGACGGTTATGCCGTCTTTCAGTACGGGTTCGAGTTTCCGTTTGTCAAACGGCATACCTTCGAATCGGCGGAGGACAATCTGGCCGTGCTCGGTGGAAATGGACTCGATACCGGCCCGGGCGGCCAGCAGTTTTATCCGCACGGCGTAAAGCAGGTTGGCTACTTCTACGGGCGGAGCGCCGAACCGGTCGATGAATTCCTGTGCCAGGGTTTCCACCTGCGCTATCGTCTCCAGTTTTACCAGCTTCTGGTACAGGCCCAGCCTGGTCTCGATATCGGGCACGTATTCTTCCGGGATGCGGGCGGTGAGGGGCAGGTTAACCGACGGGGGTGGGAGAGGGGGTGGCCCAGTCGGCTTTTCCCCGGCACCGGACAATTTGGCTTTTTGCCCCTCAACCGCCTCCGCCAGCAGACGGGTATAGAGGCTGAAGCCAACGGCGCTGATATGGCCGCTTTGTTTTACTCCCAGCAAAGTGCCGGCGCCCCGGATTTCCAGGTCTTTCATAGCAATGCCGAAACCGGCTCCCAGCTCGGTGGCTTCAAATATAGTCCTGAGGCGCTTCTCAGCGGTGGGAGTCAGGCGTTTACCTCTGTCATACAGCAAATAGGCATGGGCCAGAGCAGCCCCACGACCTATCCGGCCGCGGAGCTGATACAGCTGTGTCAGCCCGAATTTATCGGCTTTATTGATAATGATGGTATTAACGTTGGGCATATCCAGCCCCGACTCGATAATGGTGGTGCATACCAGAACGTCGCTTTCACTCGCAGTAAAGTCGGCCATCACCTTTTCCAGCTCTGCCTCGGGCATCTGGCCGTGAGCAGTGGCTATTTTGGCCTCAGGCACCAGAGACTGGAGTTTACCGGCGATGTAGGCTATGCTCTGCACCCGGTTGTGGACAAAGAAGACCTGGCCATTGCGTTCCAGCTCTCTGAGTATAGCTTCTCTGACCAGCTGGTCATTGTATTCGGCGACATAGGTTTTGATAGGCAGGCGTTCTTCGGGAGGGGTTTCCATAATGCTCATATCTCTCACCCCCACCAGGGACATGTGGAGGGTGCGGGGTATGGGGGTA
>JACZSH010000062.1 GCA_022574315.1 Chloroflexota bacterium
GTCTTCGCCCTCATCGGTCGGCACGCGCTGTGGCTGATGATAGTCTCCCGGGTGGTCCTCCTCCCGGTGATTGCTTCCCTGGGCTACGAGGCAATCTACTTCGGCGCCAACCACAGCAAAAACGCCCTGGTACGGGCAATCATGGCGCCGGGGCTGTGGCTGCAGGGTATGACGGCCAAGGAACCGGACGACAGCCAGATAGAGGTTGCCCTGGCGGCGATGGCCAAGGCACTGGAGATAGACCAGACGGAGGAGACGGCGCCGGCATAAGCCGGCTATTTGTACTACGCTTTATGTCAACTTTTCCCGGATGGGTCCGCCCCGGTTAAGGGCTGGAAGAAGCAGGTACGACTGCCGGTGTGGCAGACGGGGCCGAGGGGTTTAGCGGATACCAGGACGGCATCCCTATCGCAGTCCAGCGACACCGAACGCACGATGAGGCGATTGCCGGAGGTGGCCCCTTTGTGCCAGAGCTCCTGCCGGCTGCGGCTGTAAAACCAGACTTCCCCACTGGAGAGAGTCTTTTCCAGAGCTTCTTGGTTCATATAACCGAGCATGAGCACATCCCCGTTATCCGCGTCCTGGATAATGGCGGGGAGAAGTCCGTGCGCGTCCAGTTTTAAGTCAGATATCAAGGATATTTCCTTTCCTGCCGGCGTTCAGCCTGTCCGGGTGTAGAGCAATTATACCATTTAGTTTGGTTTTTAAGAACCCTATCCCCCTTAATCCCCCTTCCCCTTGATAAGGGGAAGGGGGAAATATTAAAAGAGGGGCTCCGCCCCTCTTAGACACCCCCGTTAGCTTACTTTCAACTTTTTCCAAGAGGAAGTTCTTTAACATCCGTACTTATTTTGACGGGTTTTTTGATGACCTCACCCCCTGTGTCTCCCTTTCTTTAGCAAGGAGAGGAGGAGGTTTTGAGGAAGAGGGGCTCCGCCCCTCTTAGACACCCCCGTTAGCTTACCTTCAGTGTAGAAAGAGGTGAGGGCGGGCTCTTCAACCTCCGGTGTCATCCAGCCTCTACCCGGTGAATTTCTGGGCGGGCAGTATCCCTGAAAATGTCCCGGTGGCGTTATGAAATCAGTATCTTTAAAGATTTCCACGGGGGCAGCTGTCATCATGGCGATAGCTTACCGATTTCCGCCAGGGCTTTTTTGAGGTCGATATCGCCGGTATAAATGGCTTTACCGACGATGGCGCCTTCCACGCCGAGCTTTTGCAGTATCTTGAGGTGGTTCAGGGAGGAAATGCCGCCGGCGGCGGTGACCGGCACACGGACGGCCTCCATTAGCTCGGTTATTGCCGAGAAGTCAGGCTCGGTGAGGGTACCATCACGGTTGATGTCCGTGTAGATGAAGCGTCTTACCCCGAGTTTTATCATCGAGCGGGCAAACTCCAGGGCGTTTATTTCGGTGCCGGTGCGCCAGCCGTGAATGGCGATATTGCCGTCCCGGGCATCAAGGCTGACGATAACGGACTCACGGTAGAGTCGGCAGGCTTCCCGGACCAGCTCCGGATTTTCCACGGCGGCGGTGCTCAGAATAACCCGTTCGACGCCTGTTTTGAGCACCTCGCTGATGGTATCAAGGTCGCGGATGCCGCCGCCAAGCTGGGTGGGAATGAGTAGGCCGGCGGCGATATTGCGGATAATACCCAGGTTTTTAATCTCACCGGTGGCGGCGCCGTCCAGGTCGACGATGTGGAGACGGGACGCCCCCAGCGACTGCCATTTCAAAGCCTGGTCCAGCGGGTCATCGGAGAAGACGGTTTCGATGGCGTAATCGCCCTGATAGAGGCGGACGCACCGACCGTCCCTGATATCTACGGCGGGGATGATTTCTATGGTCGTGTCACCTCTCTTTTCCAAGTATTATAAAGGAAAAAGCACCGGGAAGACAATGAGCGCGGGCAGGCTCAAGCGGGGGAAGACTGCTTCCTGGCTTCAATCAGCTTGAAGATACCGAAGGCAAGGTCGGTAACCCGCTCGACAACGAGGCCGCTGCGGCCGACGTTCTCCACGGTGCGGCGGTTGATGTGGGGGCCCATGGTGCCTGACACCAGAGGACTAACCAGGTTCATCCACCAGGCAAGAAACTGGTTGTCACTGAGGACGTGCTCCAGCAAAATCACTTTTCCGCCGGGCTTGCAGACACGCTCAATTTCCTGCAGGCCAAGAACCGGATCAGGGACGGAGCAAAAAACGAAAGTGGCGACCACGGTATCGAAAGTACCGTCAGCAAACTCCAGGTGCTGCACGTCCATTTGTTCAAGTCGGACGTCCACCGTTTCCCGCTCGGCTTTCCGCCGGGCACGCTGCAGCATTCGGGCGCTGAAATCGACGGCGGTTATCTCCACTTCCGCCGGATAATAGGGAAAGTTTTTACCGGTGCCAACCCCAATTTCAAGGATTTGCTCGCCTTCGACCCGGCGCCAGAGCATCTCCCGCCATTTACCGTAACGCGAGCGCTCCACCAGGCCTTCCATGAGGTCATAAAGCGGGGCGATACGGTCGTAACGTTTTTGAGTGGCTTGGGTGTCTTTTTTCGAGGCAGGCATCAAACTCCAGTATATCCGAAATTATGGTATCGCAACACGGTCAGCGGCGACTAGGCAAACTCGTCTTTGGAGAGGGCGACGAGAATGATAGCGATAATTCCCACCGGCAGGGGGCCAAAAAACGGAATCGCCGCCAGTACCGCAGCGATGGCGCCGGCCAGGACCAACCCCCATTTTTTCCGCTGCGCGGCGTAGATGCCGCCGACCATCGACAGCGTACCGGTGACAATGGCAATGATGGCCAGAAACAGGAGCACGTTGGTGGTCAAAACAGACACCATGGCCGGAATACCCGGAATAAAGTTCAACGGCCGCCCGATAATAACCAGGGCTAAGACCAGGACAAAGAAGGCGGTGAAACCGACCGCCCCGGAGATGATACAGAGAATGCCCGCCACGGCGGGTTTCCAGGTTCGTTTCATAGCCATACCTCTTTATTGGAAGTGGTAAACGTAGCCTAACACGACGGGATTTAGCTGTCAAGACACCGGTGAAAAGGTATGCACCGGGCGGTAATCACGGAGCCGGTTATCGACGCCGGGCCAGCTCATGTCTCAAGGCAGAAATCTTCCGTCGGGCTTCAGTCACGGTTGAGGCCGGGAAAGGCAACGGACTGTAAGCGGCACGACTGGCGGCGGCGGTCAGCCAGTGCAAAGTCTCGCCTCCGGCGGCAAGGTCTGGCTCAATGGCAGCCGCGTATTCAAAGAGAGCCTGATGGGGGCGGCGGAAGGGTAATCCCCGGCTATGAAGCAGGGTGAGCGCCCGGTGGTACAGGTTAAGCATCGCCTGACGCGAGGGCTCTTCCAGGGAACTGTATCCCCGAAGAACAGGCTCCGCCCTTACGCGGCGGCGGCGAATAGAAAGCAGCACCGAGATAAAAATGATACTGACCACGGGCAAAGCTATCCAGACCCAGCGCGGCAGGGAGAGAGTTCCAAGCGAGAAGTCAGCGGACAGCGGCGAGAGCATAGTGGACAGGGAAACGCCGGTGAATTCCTCCAGGCCAAAGTAGACCCAGTTACGTCCGGAGGCAAAACCCATGGCGACGTCGGGGCGGGGAGTGGGGTCAAAGGCGACCCAACCGTGCTGCTGGAAAAATATTTCCACCCAGGCATGAGCGTCACCGACCCTGACGATGTGCGCCCCGCTAAGCGGGTCGATATAGCCGGGCAGGTAACCAGCCGCCACACGGGCGGGCAAACCGACGTGACGGGCCATGACGGCCATGGCGGTGGCAAACTGCGAGCAATAGCCCGCCTGCTGCTCAAAGAGGAAATAGTCCACGGCATCCCGGTCATCGGGCAAGGGACCTACGCCCAGGTCGTAAGGATAACTGGCGAGCAGGAACTGCTCCAGGCGGACGGCTTTATCATAATCGGTGGGAGCATCCCGCACTATGGAATCAGCGAGGGCGGCGGTGCGGGCGGTGATGGGAGGCAGGGCAGTGGCGGAAACGTCCAGAGAGACGGCGCGGTCGCGGCGGAGCCGTTCGGGACGGAGGTTGGGCGTCAGGGAAAGGGTGCGGTACAAAGTTCCTTTTTCAAGAAAAGCTTGCATCTCCTCGGGCAGGTAAATCCGGCCCGGCCAGTAGCCGGTAAAAATGGCGTTGGGCTGGTCAGCGAGTAAATAATAAGTCTGCCAGTAGGTCCTTTCCCCGGAAGACCTTAAACGCGAATCAGGCAGGATAAATTCACCGCCGCCTACGTCACGCAGCTGGATAATCGAAGAGGAACTGAGCCAGCCACGTCCATCGTACTCGTCCAGCGTCAAGCCGCGCCAGTAGCTGGAGACACGGCTTCTAACGTACATGACGGGTTTATCCGCCAGGGAGCCGGTATAGCCGAGGGTGGCATAGTCGCCAGCAACGCCGGGGGGTCGGTCGAGGAGAGAGGGGAGGATTTCCGGTGCCACGGAGGCGCCGGGGCGGCTGGGGAGCATGGAAAGACCACCCAGACTGAGGTCAATCCGGCTGGGCAGCCAGTTTGCCTGTGCCACCTGACTACTCACCAGGCGGGGCATGAGGAGGAAAAAGGAGGCAGAAATGAGGACGGCAGCGAGGGTGAAGCCAAACCATAATCGAATGAGGGGGCGCCATTTAAGCTCACCGACAACCACGGCGCGGGCGGTTTCAATTTCGATACGGCTGACTACCACGGAAGCGATGGCCAGGATGAAAAAGCCGACCGGGAACACCAGGAACCAGAAATTCAGCGCCAGTTCGCTGACCAGTACCAGCAGTAAACCGCCCAGGACAAGACTGGCGAGCACGTTACGGGGTCGCATCATATCGAAGCTGCCGATGACCAGGCCGTAAATCAAATAGCGGGAGAGGAGCAAGCGGTCGCTCAGTCCGGAGAGCAGGATGTCCCCGCCGAGGTAAGCGGTGAGCACCATGAAAAGCAGCAGAATCAAGCTACGGCGTATCGAAGCGTGACGGCGACGCCAACTATAGAAATGACCGGCGGCCAGCCCCAGCACGCCCACAGCCAGTAACAGCGGGTCCCGGATGGTCCAGGCGACGGCGCCGATGGCACAACCGACGGCGAGAAAAGCCAGCAGGCGGGAAACGGCGGCGCCTCCAAGCGCGGACATGGTCAAGGCACCACCATCGAGGTATTAGCGGCGGAAGCCAGCGATTCGCTCAGTTTCCGGATGGCATCTTCCAGACTATGGAGAGAGCCGCGGACGACGGCAATATTGCGTCCCTGCAGCCGGGAGGTGAAAGCATCGGCATCTTCCTCCGGGGAGAATCCTTCCAGCAGCACGACGAACAAGCCACCGACCCGCCTGGCCAGGGACTCCAGCGCCGGAATACTGTCAGGGTCGGCGACCGGCACGACGGCAACCACGGTTTTACCCGGTTCTACGGCCGGAAGCAACTCAGGCAGCGTTTTGCCGGTGCCTGTTTCGAGACGCGCCAGGTAGTGCATAGCTTCCGACCAGCCAGCGTTATGTAAAGGTTCTGCGCCAGTAATAATATCGATACCGCGTCCGGAGGCGGCACAAAGCCCGGCCAGACTGGCGGCAACGCGGAGGCTGTATTCAAGAGTCGTTTCCCGGCCGTCGCCAAAAACGCGGCTGGCAGCAAATATCACGGATACGGAACCCTGCCCTGCCTGCTCGAACTCTTTAATCATGAACTGTCCGATGCGGGCAGTGTTGCGCCAGTGGATATGCCTCAACGGGTCGCCGGAATGATATTGGCGGGAACCATAGAACTCGCTGGCGGCACCCGACCTGACGGCCGGCCCCTGTTCCGCCCATGACTCGACCGCGAAAGGCAGGCTGTCCATCAAGAAGTAGCGCGGGTAAACGGTCAGGCGGAGCGGTAGAGAGAAGTTACGCCGTTTCCGAAAAAGCCCCAGCGGCGCGCTGGAAGAGAGAATAACGTCAGCGGAAGCGTAATAACCGCGCTGGTAGCAATCCGCAGTATAGGAAAAAGCGGTGGTGCCGCGCGGGGGGAGGCGGGTAAGGAAAAATGCTTTCCGGCGCTCTTCCGGTCGGTCGAAAGGGCACTCTTCGAGCAGGCTGACGAAATAACGGGAGAATCGGCCGTGAGAAGTTACCCTGAGCCGCACCTCGACGGTATCGTCTTCCAGGGGACCGTCAAGGGACAAATTCCCGGAACCGATACGGGGAAGCAATACCTGCCTATCGACGCTCAACGAGCGCAGACTGTACCAGGGGACAAAAGCGGAGAGAAGCAAGACACCCCAGATAACAGCGTCAAAGAGGTAAAGCCAGCCAATCTGGGTCTGGCTGGCCACGAAATAGCCGAGGACACCGGCGATAGTGAAAGCGACACCCGCTTTAGTCATCGGTCACGACCATCCCCTCTAGAGAGGGACAGGAACGGTATTCAAGAGAGCGGCGAGGTAATTTCCCGAGGCACCCGGCTCCGCAGAACGCACCAGAATACGATGCCCGAGCACGGCCGGCACCATCGCTTTGACATCGTCGGGGGTGGTAAAGTCCCTGGCCTCCATGGCCGCCCGCGCCTGCGCCGCCCGTTGCAGGTAAACGGCCCCGCGGGGACTGACGCCGATGGCAATATCCGGGTCGTTTCTGGTCTCAGCGACGATGGCGGCAATATACTCTTTCACCGGACGGGCGACATCAACCCGGGAGACCTGCGCCTGCATGGCGGTAACATCGGCGGCGGTAAGAACCGGCTCCAGGGTAACCTCGCCGTGCGCGTGCCGTTCCAATATCTCCACTTCTTCATCCCGGCCGGGATAGCCGATGCCGAAGGAAAGCAGGAAACGGTCAAGCTGGCTCTGGGGGAGGGGAAAGGTGCCGTGGGTCTCGGCAAAGTTACGGGTGGCGATGACAAAGAAGGGGCGGGGCAGAGGCCAGGTAGTACCGTCAAAGGTGACATGTCCTT
Organism: Chloroflexota bacterium; assembly: GCA_022574315.1. GTDB lineage: Bacteria > Chloroflexota > Dehalococcoidia > Dehalococcoidales > RBG-16-60-22 > JACZSH01. The sequence continues at coordinate 6,941 of JACZSH010000062.1, forward strand.
CGCCCATGGCTTCAAGCAGGGCTGACTGGGTGCGGGGACTGGCGCGGTTTATTTCATCGGCAAGGACCAACTAGCTAAATATTGGACCAGTATGAAAATTAAACTCACCAGACTCCTTGTCATAGACAGAAACACCTAATACGTCAGCTGGTAAAAGATCGCTAGTAAATTGTATACGGTTGTAGCTTAAGTTTAGCGCCCTGGCGAGCGCGTGAGACATGGCCGTCGATGACGTCACCTATTACGCCAGGGGCGGCTTCGCGCCGTCTAACTGGACGGAGGTCGCCAGCACTTATGAAACATGGGCCAACCTCGGAGCCGCCTTCGCTTCATGGGACGGTCCTTCAAAGTGGGAGACGCACCCGCATTCACGTATGAAGCCAATGAGGATGACGTGGCCGGGATCCTGCGGAGCGTGCGAGAGGGCAAACAGCTCTCGGATTTCTTGATTCTGACTCAACACGCTCACGAACCCGGCAACTGGAGCAGAGAACCTGCCGACTACCTACCGACGCTGGTTAGGTCTGCGATCGATGAGGGGGCCGACATGTTCATCGGGCACGGCCCTCACCAACTCCGGGGCATCGAGATCTACGAAGGAAGACCGATCTTCTACAGCCTGGGTAACTTCATTTTCCACGACAACCTCACACCGGTTCCCTACGCCATGTTCGAGCGTTATGACGTGGATCCGCGAGAGGGCACCGAGGGAGACGTGAACGCCGCGATGGGCGAACGATTCAACAACCGACCGAACTTCGAGAGCGTCATCACAGTAAGCACGTTCGAAGGTGGTCGAGTGTCGGAAATTCGACTCTATCCGATCGAGCTACGGCAAGAAAACCGACTAGCGAACCGTGGTGTGCCGCGCCTGGCACCCCCGGAGACCGCGGATCGGATATTAGAGCGGCTTCAGGAGCTGTCGGCTCCTTTCGGAACCATCATCGAGATTGAAGCGCTCCTGCCGGTTGGCGGTGAGGCGCTGGCCCTGAGTGAAGGCGTCGGCCCCGGCGGCAATCCCCAGGTACATGTCGACTGGGGCAACACCGGAGACTTCTCGGGCGCGAACGACGAGATCACGTCCGACGTTCGGGAGGTGTCCACCATCAAGACCGGCCGGAACTTCCCGAGCACGCTGACCGGCGAGTCCGTGGCGGGCCAGATGACGGTGGTGCTGGATAACTCCTCCGGGGATTACAGCTCGCTCAACCCGTCCGCGGCAGAGGCCGGCAACATCGTTATGAAGCGGAAGGTCCGGGTCCGGATGACCTCGCCCTTCACCCGCGACTTCATCATGTACCTGGTCACGATCATCGCGGATCCGCAACTCGGGAAGATCCCCACGGCGACGCTGACGGCGAGGGGTCCGATCCGGAACTTCACGACGACGGTCAGCGTGGCGCTCCAGAAGGCCAAGACGACGGACCTGCTGGTGGCCGAGGTTCTGGATGAGCTGGAGTTCAGCGCTGCCCTGCGCCTGTTGGACACCGGCAAAGTCACGGTCACCCGATGGGGTCCGGGTCCGGCCAGCGGCCTGAGCCTGATCCAGGGCGTTGAGAATACCGAGGACGGGTTCTTCCGCGAGACCGTGGACGATGGCGGCATCGCGTTTGAAGACCGCGACCACCGGTACAGGAACCCACACCAGGTGAGCCAGGCGACGTTCTCAGACAGCGGAGCGGCCGAGGTGATCGGATACCGCGACGTGACGCAAGAGGACGCCCTG
>JACZSH010000063.1 GCA_022574315.1 Chloroflexota bacterium
CTCTCCGATATCGTGGAGGAACAGCGTTCCCTTGTGCGCCAGCTCAAACCGGCCCGGCTTGTCATGGTCTGCGCCGGTAAAGGCGCCCTTCATGTATCCGAACAGCTCGCTCTCAAGCAGGGACTCTGGCAGCGCGGCGCAGCTCACCGCGACGTACGGCTCGGCCAATCGAGGAGACAGGTCGTGGATCAGCCTGGCGACCACCTCCTTTCCCGTACCGCTTTCACCCGTGATGAGCACGGTAGCCCGTGAATCTGCCACCTGCCGCACCGTCTCCAGAACTTCCAGCATCTCCTTCGACTCAGCGATAAAGCTCTTTGCTTTAACTGAACCAGATTGCCGGTGGGCGGTCGACGTCGGTTCCGGCTTGACCGCCGCTTTGATGATCTTCCTCACGACGTCAAGATCGAACGGCTTGGTGATGTACTCGAACGCGCCGTCGCGAATCGCTTGGACCGCCTGTGGAATCGTGCCGTAAGCGGTCATGATCACGACAGCGATATCAGGCCACAGCTTGCTAATCCGTATCTGTAGCTCGTAGCCGTCCATGCCGGGCATCGCTACATCGGTCAGGACGCACTCGACCGGCTCGGCCTGCAGCATCTGTAGCGCCTGCTCCCCGCTTTCCGCAACAAGGGCGAAGAAGCCGGCCTTGTCGAGCGAGGCTTGCAGGATTCGACGTATGTTCTGCTCGTCGTCAACAATGAGAACTCGTTTCTTTTCGCTCAAACTTGGCTCCTATCGAAAATCACCCTTATAATTGTTCCGCGTTTAGGCTCGGAACTAACGTCGATATCGCCTCCGTGGGCTTCGACGATTCGCCGGACGTTCGACATGCCCAGACCGGTACCGTTCGACTTCGTCGTGAAGAACGGCGTGAACATATTTGCGACGACCTCGTCGTCCATGCCGACGCCGTCGTCTTCGACGACTAGGGCGCCGCCAGCGACGGAAGCCCTCACAGTTCCCCCCGGCTCGCATGCTTGCAAGGCGTTCAGCAGTAGGTTGTGGACCACTTGCTCGACGGTGTCAAAGTCCAGGTTCATGTTCGGGCACGAACCCAGCTCCGCGATCAACGTGACGCCCTTCTCATCGTACGTGGATTGAAGCAGGGTCACGGATCGGCTGACCGACTCGCCGAGATTGCCGTTGGAGCGCTGCAAGTTGATTGGCCGTGCCATCGACAGGAACCCCTCGCAAAGCTTGTCCAATCTGACGGCTTCTTCCTCGATAATGCCTAGAAACTCCTTGCCCATCTCCGGGTCTTGCCTGATCATCTGAGCCGCCGAGCGAATTCCGGTCAGCGGATTGCGCACCTCGTGCGCTATCGTGGCGCTCATCTGACCGATCTCGGCGAGTCGGGCCAGTCGATCCGCCTCCCTCTGCGCCCGCTCGAACTCGGTCACCTCGAGCACCGTGACGACGCAACCCCCGGAGCCGACCGGAACACCTTGCACGACCCAGCTTCGGTCGGATTCTTGGTCGTGCGCCCGCACCGATCCAGGGTCTTCCGCCTCGATCACCTTGGCCACAGCGCAGGACAGAACCGGCGTCACGCCCGAAGACTCGTCCCACGAACGGCCTTCCCCAGAGATGTACGCTTCGGCAGCCGCGTTCATTTCGATCGTCTGCCGGTTCTCATCGAAAACGATCACTGCGCTGCCGACCGCGTCTAGAACCGCCTGTAGTTTTTCACCGGCGACTCGTGCCTCAAAGACGTTCCTCCTCAGGCTCTCCATCAGGTGCGCGTTCGCAACCGCAAGTCCGACGTGTGTATCTAGAGCCGTCGCCTGCTCCAACTCCTCGTACTGGAAGGCCGGTTCGGAGAACCCCCGAGACAAATTCAGCACGCCGATAACGTCGCCCTGAGGTTCGGTGATCGGCACGACCATCGACGACTTGATCTTGTTGGCGCTCAGCGATCGCAAGTCAGCGAGTTCCGGCTCGTCGTTCAACAACCCCAGCAGCCTCGGCGAGCCGGTCGCCGCGACCTGCCCCGCGACCCCGTTCCCCACCGTAATCTCCGCGCCGGTCGGCACCGTGCTCTGATGCCCGGATTTACCACGCACCTCGAACCTACCCGGCGAGTCGCCTTCCAAAAAGATGCTCGAGCCAGAGGCGTTAAAAATCAACGCGCACTGCTGTGCAATCTCTTGCAGGTACGCGTCGAGCCCGTGTTCAGCCAGCGCCTCAAGTCTAAAGAGGCTCCATAAGCTGGAATCGTTCAAAGATGGGACAGCGCTCATCCCACTCTGATTGTCGGCAGATTAAGCGCCGTCGCCGGAGTTTTGCAGGTTCGGCGCCCACTTCGGGTCCGCGTAATACGTCAAGAACGCCATCTGGCTCATGAAGTAGCCCAAAGCGTCGCCAAAATCCGCCATGCTCACGGTGTCAGGGGATCCGACGACAAGGGGGCCGACCGGCGCGACACAGCCGTACTTCACCAACCTGAGCAGCTTCTTCCGGATTTCGGGGTCGGAGTTGTACCGATTCAGCACCTCTTCGTTGGTCTTGAACGGTCGCGGCGTGTACTGAAATTTGGGCTCGATCGCTTCGAACATCTCGTCCAACCGCAAGATGACCTCGTTCTTCGTGATCGGGCGCTGAACTTGACGAACCTCCGCTTTGAGCTTTGGCAGCTTCAGCACAGTTCGCATCGCCGTTTCGATCCGGTTGAACACTATGTCGGCCTCTTTGACCGTGACCGGCGGCTCTTGCCCGAACGCGCCGACGGAGACTGCGAACAACGTGAGAGCGGATACTAGTCGGGGTTTCATGCGATAAGTCTCTCTCGGCGCCTACATCCTTGTCACAGCGCCGCTCTGCTCGATCTCGTCGAGGTGCTCGAGGGCTCGCCCGGTTCCTACGGCCACACAGTGCAACGCGTTGTCTGCAACGCGAACCGGAATCTGCGTTACCTTCGATAACAGCTCGTCAAGCCCGCGGAGCAGGGCGCCACCGCCTGTCAGCACGATTCCGCGCTCGATGATGTCGCTGGACAGCTCAGGCGGCGTCTCTTCCAGCACCGAGCAGATCTTTTCAGCGATGAGCCTGACCGGCTCGGCCAGCGCCTCGCGTATCTCCTCGCTGCTGACCTCGACCGTCCTCGGCAGCCCCGCGACCATGTCGCGGCCCTTGATCGGCATAGTCAGCTCAGGTTCGAGTGGGAACGCAGACCCTATCCTCAGTTTCACCGCTTCTGCCGGCATCATTTTCTCCCGCTCGACGTAAGCCGGCCCCTCGCGGGCGATATATTTATCGAAGGCTTCTTTGAACGACGTAATATAGCCTTTTTCCAGCATCGCCTGGGCGATATGGGGACGCCCCACCGAGCCTTCCCCGGCTATTTCCTTCACCCGCCGCCACTCGATATTTATTCCCATCCCGGACAGTTTATCAATCATCCCTTTCGCCCGTCCCTCCCGGGAATCCCGGAAATGGGCCAGTGCCGCATTTAGTTCGGCGCTGGTATAATCGATGAAATAGCCCAGGATATGGACTTCACCCCTGGGGACATCGGTGCTCACTTCCAGGCACGGAATCACCGTCAACCCGGGAAAACTTTTCGCCGCCGCCAGTGCCGGGGCAATCCCGTCCACCGAGTCATGGTCGGCAATGGCGATAACACTCAGGCCAAGTCCCGCCGCCCGGCGCACCACTTCTGCCGGACGGTATTTCCCATCGGAAGCCGTGGTGTGAAGATGCAGGTCAACCCGTCCCGCCACTATCCCATCTCCCGGCAAATGCGCTCGATTTTGGTCGCCTTACCGTCTTTTTCATTCGTCTCGACCATTATCGCGTTCAGCACCGGCTTTCCTTCCCCCACCGACAGCCGGTGGGGCATACCGGTCAGGAAACGCTGCAGAACCGAATCAATTTTATCGCCGATGATTGAATCCGTAGGCCCGGTCATGCCGATATCGGTAACATAAGCCGTCCCCTGCGGCAGTATCTGGGCATCGATGGTGCCCACGTGGGTATGGGTACCGAGCACGGCACTGACTCTACCATCCAGGTAGCGCCCCATGGCCATCTTCTCGGAGGTAGCCTCGGCGTGAAAATCAACGATAATCACCGGCGACTTCTTGCCCGGCCCGTTCAATAACCGGTCCATCGCCTGGAAAGGGCAGTCCAGTTCCCGCATGAAAGTCCGACCCATCAGGTTGACCACCATGACCTGCCGGCTAATCAGGTAGCCTCTACCGGGTACCCCCGGGGGATAGTTCAACGGGCGCAGGATGGGTATCTCACTGTCAAGATGGGGGATAATCTCGCTCTGTGCCCAGATATGATTTCCGGAAGTCAGCACGTCAACGCCGTTATTGAACAGTTCCTGGGCGATAGATGAGGTCAGGCCGAAACCACCCGCCGCGTTTTCCCCGTTGGCGATAATCATATCCAGCTCGTACTGACGATCTAAAGCCGGTAAGAACCGCTCCACGGCCTGCCTTCCCGGCCGGCCGATAATATCGCCGATTAACAGAATCCGCATCTTTTCTCCTTTTCCGGGATGACCCGTTCCCCCTACTTGGCGTATTCCACGGCGCGGGTCTCCCTGAGTACGGTAACCCTTATCTGCCCGGGATACTCCAGACCCTCTTCTATCTTCTTGACGATATCCCGTGCCAGCCTCATTGCCCCCAGGTCGTCTACCTCCTCCGGTTTGACCAGGATGCGTATTTCACGGCCGGCCTGGATGGCAAACGACTTATCTACTCCCTTGAAGTTGTTGGCGATATCTTCCAGCGCCGTCATCCGTTTCAGGTAGTTCTCCAGTGACTCGCGCCGCGCCCCCGGTCGGGCGCTGCTGATGGCATCCGCCGCCGAGACGATAAAGCCAAACAGGCTGGTATTTTCGGTCTCCAGATGGTGCTCGGCGACGCCCTGCACCACTTCGGTTGACTTGTCCCACTGCTTTACCAGGTCCGCCCCGATCGCCGCGTGGGTGCCCTCCACTTCCCGGTCTACCGCCTTCCCGATGTCGTGGAGCAGGCCGGACCGCTTGGCCAGGTCAACGTTGACCTTAAGTTCCGAAGCGAGCATTCCGGACAGAAAGGCAGTCTCGATGCTGTGTACCAGGTTGTTCTGCCCGTAGCTGGTGCGGTATTTCAGCCGCCCGAGCAGTTTGATCAGCTCCGGCCGCAGCCCGTGCACTCCGGTCTGGAAAGCCGCCTGCTCTCCGGCGCTGTAGATAGTCGCGTCCACCTCTTCCTTGGCCTTAGCGACCACCTCCTCGATGCGCGCCGGGTGAATCCGACCGTCCAGGATAAGCTTGGTCAAGGCCACGCGGGCTATCTCCCGGCGCACCGGGTCAAAACTGGACAGGGTCACTGCCTCGGGAGTATCGTCAATAATCAGGTCAACTCCGGTAGCCTGCTCCAGGGCCCTGATATTGCGGCCCTCACGCCCGATAAGACGCCCCTTCATATCGTCACTGGGCAGGGGCACTACGGACACCGTGGTCTCCACCACTATTTCCGAGGCGCTGCGCTGAATCGCCCGTGACAGTATTTCCTGGGACTTCTGGTCGGCTTCTTCTTTCAATTTTATTTCCCATTCGCGCAGTCGACGCGACGTTTCCTGCCGCATCTCCGTCTCCATGGCTTCCACCAGTTGCTCTTTTGCTTCGCTACTGGACAGGCCGGAAATAAGCTCCAGCTGTTGCAGTTGTTTGTTCTTTGTCTCTACCAGCTGGTTCCGGACGGAATCTATCTCTTTTTCTTTGTTGGCCATGCCGCGCTCCCGCTGCTCCACACCCTCCAGCTTGCGGTCAAGTGTCTCGTTCTTCTGCAGCAACCGGTTCTCCTGCCGCTGTACCTCAGAACGCCGCTCGCGGTACTCCGTATCGGCCGCCGCCTTGATTTTGCTTGTCTCCTCCCTGGCCTCATTCAATACCTTCTTGGCTTCTTCCCTCGTATCGCCCATTATCTTGGCCGCTTTCCGCTCGGCAATGCGTATTTGCCGATTAAACATAATCCGCCGGGAAAGAAAGGCCGCCATACCACCGAATACCACCCCGATGATAAAACTAAAAAATATTGCCAGTAATGCTACGCCAACAGTCACTTTTCACCCCCCTTTTTCTCTGCTAATTCTTTCTTTCGGGAACGCCCGCCGTTATCCCGCGCCGTTCCCCGGTTCCTGCCAGAGCCGTGCTACGGTGCTCTTTATCACCTCATAACCAAACCCTCGCCGCCTGAGGTACTCCCCCAGCCGGCGGCGGAAGAGGTCGTGGTCGGACCGCGGCCACTGCCGTGCCTTGCTCAGCGCCGAACGATAAGCGCTCTCCGCATCGTCAAGGTCGTCGACCACCCGGTCGATAACCTCCCCGGCCACCCCTTTTCTCCTCAACTCCCACCGGGTCAGCCGCCGGCTCCGTGGGTTGAATGACGCGCGGTTGTCCGTCCAGAACCGGGCAAAAGCCTCGTCGTCCACCAGCCCCCGCTCTTTCAGCCGGGCAATCACCGCTTCGACGTGTTCACCGTCGAAGCCGCGCCGCTGCAGCCGGACTTTCACCTCGGACTCGCTCCGGGGCCGGTAACTCAGATAAAGCAGGGCCGCCTCGTGGCACCGCCGGAATCCCTCGGCTGACAGCAGCCCGGCCACCTGGTCGTCAGACAGTTCCTTCCCAACCCGCAGGTTCTCTTTTAGTGCCGTCTCGGCCCCCAGGCTGAAACTGAACCGGCCGTCCAGGTAAACATTTAGCCTCTTTTCCCGGCCCTTCCCCGCCCGGAGAGTGGTTATTTTCTTCATCGGTTAAGCCTACCCATAAAAATAAGGCTAGAGCTTACGCCCCAGCCTTGAAAAACCTGTGCTTTATTAAGTTATCCGCTCAGAACGCCCTTAACTGACGGGCATTGTGGCACGGGATACGCCGGCTGAGGCCATGATTCTCTCTTCAATTTCGGCGGCAAGTTCAGAGTTCTGCGCCAGGTATTCCTTGGCGCTCTCCCTGCCCTGCCCCAGGCGGATTTCACCGTAAGAGAGAAAGGCTCCGGCTTTTTTAATTACCTCATGCTCCACGCCCAGATCAATCAGGTTGCCCTCTCGGCTTATGCCGTGGTCAAACATGATATCGAATTCCGCGGTCCGGAACGGAGGGGCAACCTTGTTTTTGACAACCCGCGCTTTTATCCGGCTGCCTATGGCCGTATTACCCTGTTTTATTGTTTCCGCACGCCTTAAATCAATCCTCACCGAGCTGTAGAACTTTAACGCCCGGCCACCCGGTGTCACCTCGGGGTTACCGAAGACAATGCCAATCTTCTCCCTGAGCTGGTTGATAAATATTACCGCCGTCCCCGACCGGCTGATTGCCGCCGCCAGTTTTCTCAGCGCCTGTGACATCAGGCGGGCCTGCAAACCGACATGAGCGTCTCCCATTTCCCCCTCAATCTCCGCCCTCGGCACCAGCGCCGCCACACTGTCAATCACAATCACATCAACCGCGCCGCTCCTCACCAGGGCTTCCGTTATCTCCAGCGCCTGTTCCCCGGTATCGGGCTGGGAAATGAGCATCTCGTCAATGTTCACACCGCACTTGGCCGCGTAAGCAGGGTCTAACGCGTGCTCGACATCAATATAGGCAACCGTACCTCCTTGCTTTTGCGCTTCAGCGATTACGTGCTGGCCCAGCGTGGTCTTCCCCGATGACTCCGGACCGAATATTTCCGTGATTCTTCCCCGCGGGATACCACCTATGCCCAGGGCTATGTCCAGAGTCAGTGAACCGCTGGATATAGCCGCTAACTCCTGAATTATGGGCGACTCCCCCAGCTTCATGATGGAACCTTTGCCAAACCGCTTCTCGATTTGGCCAATCGCCAGTTCTAGCGCCTTACTTCTCTCTGTGGTCATTTTCCACCTTACCCGCATAATAACATAACCATTTTATTAAAACAATAAAAATCGTGAATGACATAACTTCTTTTTTCTTCTCCCCACCCGGTGAAAAAGACGAAAAATGCGGCCCGGATTGCCCGCTGCGCCGCACCGGATTTGACCCCTCCACCCCCATCCTGTATAGTGAAAATAAGCTGCCGGCTTCACGCCGGCCGATGGCCACCCCGGAAAAAGAAGGACAGGAGCCGTCTATCCGCATGCCGTTAAATAATACCAAAACCATCATCCAGTGCGATTTTGACAGCACCATCATCGCCGAAGACATCAGCTTCATGATTCTCGACGCCTTCGCCGACAGTATCTGGAGAGACTTCCTCGAAGAGTACCGCGCCGGCCGGATGCCGGTCGGCGACTTTAACAGCCGCTCCTTCACCATGGTCAAAGCCGACGAAAAGACCCTGCTCGACTATATACTGGTGCAAAGCGGTGTCAAAATCCGGCCCGGCTTCATCGAACTGCTCGACTACTGCGCCGGAAAAGACTTTGACTTTGTCGTCGTCAGCAACGGCCTGAGCTTCTACATCGAGGCGATTCTAAAAAACGCCGGACTGAAAAATATCGAAGTGCACGCCGCGGAAACTCAATTCAGCCCTGGCGGCCTCAAGGTACAGTACATCGGGCCGGACGGTCAGGAAATACAGGACGGCTTCAAGCAGACCTACACCGAGCTGTTCCTGGGCCGGGGCTACCGCATTGTCTATA
>JACZSH010000064.1 GCA_022574315.1 Chloroflexota bacterium
CCTTCTGTAAAAAATATCCGGCCCTATACAGGTTCTGCGCTAGTAATACATCTTCGCTTTGACGATCAAAAAATAAAAGAAATAGTAGATTTACAAGAAAAATTACATCTAACTATGGGAAGAAACAGAAAAAAAGCTGCCCTATGAGGATATGCTGATTAAAAGAAGTGCCTGGATTGTCCCGCAGACAGATGAGCTTATGGCTTATAATGCCTGCCATAGCGCCAGTAAACTCAAAGCCGCTGCCATCGTCGCTTTTACCGAGTCGGGGAGTACCGCCCAGCGTGTCTCCAAATACCGCCCCCTGACCCCGATTATCGCCATCACCGGCAACCCGAGAGTATGCGGCAAGCTGCAGCTTTTCTGGGGTGTTCAGGCTTTTCAGGTCGGCACCTCGTCTTCGGTGAATGAGCTTTTTGGCACGGCCGTTCGGCTCGCTAAAGAACTGAAGCTGGCCAGACCGGGCCAGCTTATCGTCATTACCGGCGGGATACCCCTGGGCGTTGCCGGTACCACCAATCTTCTCAAAGTGGAGCGGGTGCCTTAGCCGGCACAGGGCGCGGGTTCAATCTGAGATTATTTGATTACCCTCGCCCGTCCTCATCGGTCGCCCGGCATGCCGGCAGAACGCGCCCGGTAGCGGGCAGGGAGCCGGGTTCAGTCAGCCCCCGCGGACAGCTTAACTCAGTCTGAGTTCAGTAATTGCCTGTCCTGCGCGCTCAGTTTGTACTCTCTCTTTCTTCCCCTCCGCTCCAGGATATTAACGCCGTAGTCAGGAATTACCCGTCCCCGAAAGCCGCACTGCAGGCATAGCTCCGAGTCTTCGTAGGCCTGGTCAACGATTATGTCTCCCTTACATCGGGGACAAGCCCCCAGTCTCAAGAATGACCTGCGCATGGTGACACCTCCTCTATGGCATGATTTGATTGACCCGTCCTGATTATCATTGGCCCCTTTTCCCCCCGTTGTTCATCGCGTCCTTTACTTCGAAAGCTTTTTCGATGTCCTCCGTTTTAAGCAGGACACGGTAACCCCGGTTAACCTGGTACCGCCGCAGGATTCCCTCCTCAATCCAGTTCCGTATCGTGTTCGGATGGACCTTCAGCAGTTCGGCAGCTTGCTTGATAGTTAAAAATGACATTGCCTGTTTTTGTTACAAAATAGCATAAAATATAATATAATATATCGTAATAACATATATTATAATAGAATATAATGTATTGTCAAGTATTGGGATAAAAAAAGGGGCCGGTTGCCTGATACAGTCTGAAAATATGGCCGGTCACGCCTTTTGACCGGGGGTATGAATTTGGGCGGGGGGACCGGTTTTGGCCTTGTGATGAGGTCGGGCAGGTCTGGCGCTTAATTATATTTAATCGGCGGGCGCCATGTGCAGGATATTGAACTCCTGTTTGGCTAATTTCTCGGTGGCCACCAGTAATGCTTCGGCATCATGATTGCGCCGGGACACCAGTATGATAGTCGTTGAAGCCGGCACCTGTTTGGTCGCCAGTGCCAGTGCCCGGGTTGCCGGGTGGTCTTTAGCCGCTTTCTCCAGGGCTTGGTATTCGAAGTTAAGCACGTTGAGCAGTCGCCGCACCGGTTCCGAGGTGGCCTGTTTTAACTGGTAGATATGTTGCTTCAGCTTGCCGATATCCGGTAGCTGCAGTGAACGCGGGACTGCCTCCACGGTATTGATGCGCTTAACCAGTGACAACGTTTGTTTCAGTACCTCCCCGGGCTCGCCGATACCTGAGTACCGGATAACTCCTTGCTGGTCGTAAGCGGTTAAGGCGGTGGGGATTGCTTCCCCGGCAAGGGTCAGCGCCGTCGTGATTAAGTCGAAGGCAAGTTTGTCGGCCTCCTCGGCATCGGTAACCGACAGATTGACGGCAATAATCGCGTTTTGTTCCCCGCTCCCGATGTACTCCTTGCTTATCAGCCGGTTCAGCTTTATGGTGTGCTTCCAGTCTATGTCTTTGAACTGGTCACCGGGCTGGTATACCCGACTGTCAAAATAGTCCACGCCTCTTTTTAATGCCGGCGTGGTTTTCAAAAGTTGTGGGCTGCCGGCGATGGCTCCCGTCCCCGTGTATTCCAGGTACTTGTTGGCCAGCCACTCGGCGTACTTTGCCCTGGGGATTACCTGCAAATCTATCGGTTTGAGTGACCGGACTACCTGGAGGAAACCCCACTGGTCGGTGACCGAGATTTGAAATCGAGGCTGTAACATGCCGGCCAGGGGCGGCGTCAGCGTTATCTCCAGCTCTGTTTTATCCCCACTCAGGAAAAATCTCTGGGGGGTAACTTTTGTCCACGGTTCGACCGGACTGAGCTTGCCGTGCAGCCCGGTGGCGGCCTCGCTGGTGATATGGAAAGAAAGATGAACCTCGGCACCGGCGATAACCCTTTTCTGCCGGACCGGAACTTCCGGCGGCAGTTTGGTCACCGCCAGGAAAGCTCGGAGCAGGCTGCTCAATAAATAAAGGATAATTACGATACTGGTAAACAGCAAAGTCAGGTTATTGAGAATCATGGCTGCGGCCGGTATCACCAGCGCCACCGTAAATAAGGCCCCGGAGACAGGGGTGACGTAGCGTCCTTCGGGTTTTCCCGGGGCGAGGAACGCGGCCTGGTTTGCCTGCTGCTTCAATTCATGGTCCAGTAAGTAGAGCACCGGAAGGATTGATATCGCCGCTACCATTGGCGGCACTATCAACGGTATTCCGGATAAAACGGCCAGGGAGTTCAGGAAAGGCAGCAGCAACAGCGGTAGAAAGTAGCTAAACCCGGTGGTGATAACTACCCTGAATCTAACCTGCCCGGGGCGCAGCGTAAAAAATACGGCCGCCGGTATCAGTCCCAGCGCCAGCCAGGAATAGACCGGCAGAAACAGCAGCGCGACCACTGACAGCACCATCAGCACGTATAATTGACATAACAATCGGAGCGATAGTTTATGCATGACCCTCTTTTGGTACCGGTACTTCGTCGGCTATTTGATTGATAATCGTCTCGGCAGTCACGTTCTCTATTTCGGCTTCGGTATTGAGACGCAGTCGATGGGAAAGGGCGGGAATGAGCAGTCTCTTCACGTCATCGGGAATGATGAAATCTCTCTCCTGGATTAAAGCCAGTGACCTTGCTCCCGTTAGCAGGGCGATACTGCCTCGCGGACTGGGTCCGTGTGACACGTCCGGGTGATGTCTCAGTCGGTCGATGATATCGACAATGTACTTCCGGAGGCTGTCGGCAACATGTATCTCGCTCGCCTCGTTCTGCAGCCGGATAACCTCGGCGGGCGTCAGCAGTGCCGTGATATCCGGTTCACGGATGTCGTTCAAATCACGCAGGATGTTCTCTTCCTCTTCTTTGCTCGGCAACCCGCTCCATACCCGGAAGGCAAATCGGTCCAGCTGGACTTCGGTCAGTGGCGTCGTCCCCAGGCCGCCGTGTGGTAGCTGGCTGGCGATAACGATAAAAGGCTGTTCTATGGGATGAGTTTCTCGCTCGATAGTCACCCTCTGCTCTTGCATCGCTTCGAGAAGGGCCGACTGTGTGCGCGGCGTGGTTCGGTTCAGCTCATCGGCCAGGAGCACGTTGGTGAAGATTGGCCCCGGCATAAAGGTGGCGCTGCCGTCCGGTTTATACAGGTAAAAGCCGAGAATATCGGCCGGCAGCATATCCGGGGTGCCCTGGACTCTCTTGAATTTACCGCCGATAACCTGGGCAAAAACCCGGGCGATAGTGGTTTTAGCCGTGCCCGGCAGTCCTTCGATAAGGAGGTGCCCCCGACTTAGCAGCGTAATGAGCAGCAGCTCTTTGATGTCTTCCTTGCCGATGACTACCCTGGACACTTCGGCGGTAATCCCGGTTAATATTTCATGGTTCTTTTTCTGTTCCATGGTCATCTCCTTCTGTGCCATATCGGCATTAGCGTTACGGTTATTACTGCCAGCACCAGCCCCAGCGTACCCGGCGGGGTGGTGAAAAAGTTGTGTAATTGAGTCAGCACGTCTTTGGCTTCGCTCAGGTTGGATGGTGGCAGGTGCGACTGGTCGAACAGAACCGTGGACCCGGCGGCGGCAATGTTTTGCACCAGGCGGTCGTTGTCTCCTATCGGCGCCATGCTGTTGATGAACAGGCTCGGGTCAGAGATTAGAAAGATTTTTCCCTTGCCCAGGCTGTGCCGGGAGATTACCGGCAACAGGCCGGCCGTCTCATCTGCCGACTGCGTTCGGTCGTCATCCGTGTCGAGGAAACTGAAGATTGAGGACTGTGCCAGGATATCGCCGGCTTCGATTTCGGAGAGCGCCGTGGCATGGTTGAACACCAGTTCATCAATACCCGTGGTCAGGGAACTGGGCTTCAGGTGAAGAATCCTGGGAAACCACTGGTTCTTATAGTTGACTATCGGGTCCAGCAGCGGCTGTCCCGAAAATCGTGCCCGCAACCCCAGGAATTCCGTGATTTGGTTGCCGTAGCCGTAATCGTCGGCGACGATGACGGTGCCACCGCCGGTGATGAAGCTGGACACCGCCGCCAGGTCGGTGGCGCTGAACTGGAGATAGGGAATGATGACCAGGACGGTATCGTGCGGTGAAACAGGGAGGTCGGACAGCGATTCCAGGGGGGTGAAGGCATAACCGGACTCAATATCTTTGGTCCCGTTCCAGAACGGGTTACTCGTTCGGAAATCGTCGTTCAATGGAAAAAACCAGACCACCGCCGTCATCAGGCTCACCAGGATGACCGTTAATAAGAATAGAAATTTATGTAGCTTCACTGTCCAGTGCCTCTTTAATCTCCGTCGCCAGGTTTTCGGCTCTTGTCGTCATCTCATCCTCCGGGGTATGGGCGGAATAAAGGACAATCTCCGCCAGCGCGGTTAGTTCGGCAAAAGGCTTGGCCGCGGCTGGTATCCGGAGGACGGTGGTTTTAAGGAACTCCCGCAGCGTGACCTGGGCGGTCATCAGGGTATTGGTCCTCTTTTCGATTATCTCAAGTCCGCGGAGGTAAGCCGATATAATGCTGCCCTTGACGCCGGTAAGCTCGTGTTTGGCTTTAACCGGGTGGCTGATAGCGGGTAACCCCCGGGACGTTGCCGGGGACACGATTTGTCGCTCTCGTCTCTCGGTCGGCCTTATTTTTACTCTTTTATTTACCAGCAGGCCGAAAGAAACAAAGATGAGCAGCATCAGGCTCAAGCTCAGCGGATGAAGGACAATAATTTTCCGGGTAACCTGGAACGGGGTATACCACGGTTCCGTCGGGGTCAGCGTGATCTTCAGTTCCTCAACTCCGAATAGAGATAAACTGGCCAAAGACGTTTTCACCAGCGAGGTGAAGCTGCCGTCGGCGGTTGTCGCCGCTTGGGACGAGTTTTTGGCGAAGTCAACCTCTACCCGGACATCTTGAATCGGGGTAAGCACACTGGCGTAGCGTGTAATCCCTGAAATATTGATGCCGGGTGCCTGAAGGCCGGAAACTCGCTCTTGGGGAGTGACCGTGACGGTAACGGTAGGCTCATTGGGCGGGACTTGAGAAATGAGTATTTCCAGGCTTGGCCGGCGAAAAATAGTGACCTTCGCTGCTTGGGCGTCACCGGTAAGTATCTCTACCGTCCGGTCGCTGTTATCGTTAAAGTTTATCACGTACTTTATCACCGCCTCCGTTTGGTATCGGGATGACGGCAATTCCGGGCCGGAAGTAAGCTGGTTAAATATCTTCCCGCTGACCTGGACTGGCCCCGGAACCAGCACCAGGCGGGGTAACTTGACTTCCGCCTGCAGCGGTATGGTGGCGATTTCAACCTCAATTCTTTGCGAAACCCCGGAATATCGCTCCTGGGGAGCCACCCTTACCGTCAGATTTTGCGTTCCTACCGGGGTTTGCGGCGGTATGGTTACTTCCAGGCTAAACTGCGGGCTTACCCTTTCCTCAATAAGTTCAACTTCATTTAACAGTACTTTAACCATTCGGCTGGTGTTGCCGTGCCTTGAGGTAATCTGGCCGCTGATAGTAATGGGCAGTCCGGGGTAGGCGGTCTCCGGAGAAGCCACCTGGATTAACGTGGGGCTGTAAAAGCTGGTGCTGATTATCGCCTCCGGCAGATTCTCTATATCCTGGTGAAGCCGGGCAAGCTCGTCAATGTGCTCGCGGAAGTAGTCCAGGTTTTGTATTAAATAGTCGTAACTCTTTCTTAGCGGGCTGGAGTCGGCAAGGTTAAAAATGCCGAGCTCATCCGCCAGGTTATTACTTTCGGTGCGGATATCCGCCACCAGAAAGAGGGCGCTGTCCGTCAGCATCATCGATTCATCAAGTAACCTCTGGGCTTCGTCCTTCCGGTCGTTGGCGAGCAAAACGGAAACCTCGTTTAACAGAAACCCGATTTCATTATTGGCGGAGACCAGCTGGCCGGACAGGGTATTGTAGTTTTCCAGTAAATACTGCAACGCCTCGGGAGCCAGAAACTTCTTCAGCTCGTTAATTGTCGCCTGTGCATCCTGATTTTTGCCGGTGACGGATAAATTGAAGGCGGTGCCGTAGGATTCCAGCAGCGTTGCCCAGCCCGGCGAGCTTTTCGCCGTTGCCGGGTTCTCGTGAGGGCGCCGGTCCAATTGCGCCAGGCTGGAAAAAACAGGCGAAAACGTGGCCAGCAGGACAACTATGAAAAGAACGACGCTTAATCTCTTTATCATAAATTACGATACTTGCTTGTTTTATACCAGTAGCTTGACTATGTTCGCCAGGACAATTAACGAGAAGTTTCCGAACAGGATAACGCTAACCAGGTTGAGTTGACGGCGGACCTTGCCGCTCAGGTATACGTATAGCTCGGTAACCACCAGGGCTTCAATGATAAAGACGGTGTAAAAAACTTCCAGCGAATTCTGCCCCATGGCTACCAGGATTGGCGTCGTGACCAGCAATAGCAGGGCCACGGTCAGGATATAGTTGTTATATATCCTCACTTCAGTACCTCGAGGATGACGGAATAATTATTACCCAGCGGCTCTTCCTGTTTGATCGTTACCGGCCGGTCCCAGGCTTCCGCTGTTATTGAGGCGGCGATTGATGCCAGGGGACTTCCCAGACACCGGTTAGACCAGGTAGACTTGTTTTCCACCCGGGGATTGCGTATTACCATCGTCACCTGCCCGTCTTGAACGGCGGCGCTGGTGCCATCGGCCATACCCAGTATCCCGGTCAGCAGGGAGTTCATCGCCGACTCAAGCTCGTCGGCGTCGGGGCTTGGCGCTGACTCCAGCAGGCCGACCGCAATGCTGCCGATTGTCGATAGTAACAGGCCAAAATCGTCGGGGCCGGTGGCATACTTGACAATAAGCCGCTGGTTCAAGACTTTATTTATCGGCGGCAGTGGCTGCCCGGAGTTCAGTGGTATCAGCGCCTGTGGGCGGTCACCGGTTAAAGAAGAAGGCAGATAGACCGCCTTGTTTCTGATGCCAAGCTCCTCGATTAAGGCTGACATATTATCGATGCCCGTTTCCAGGACCAGGTTACAGACCTCGGGGGAAAGCTTGGGTATCGTCTTGCCCAGGGCAAGCAAGATGAAAGACATGATGACCATAGATATCGCCAGGGCGGTTAACCAGGTCAGTGCCAGCAGGAAATAAGCCGGCAGGGCTATTACCACCCCGGCAATCAGCAGACCCAGTCCGGCGCGGGAATACGGGTTTTTATTTAAGAATCCCATTCATTCCTCGAAAATCGGCCGAAATGTTTTTATGATTTCAGCGTACTGTTGAAACCGGGGTCATAAACGGTTCGAGTATAGGGTAGATAATCGATTAAAGTCCAGGCTGGAACTTTCCCCCGAAATAAAACCTACGTATAAATTAAGTCCAAAATCAGTATATCACATATCCCGGAAGCAGGAGGTGCCTACGGGCACACTGTATTGACAAAAGGGCGCATTTAGTATTATATTAGCCTGCCTCTGCGGCAACAGGCAACGTTTTACCCCGGGTAGAACCTGACATTATATGACAGATATGCCCGATTATCAATATTAACGACAAAATAATACTTATGGGAAATCAGGAAAAAGCAGGATGGTGGGCCACTGTGGACTCGAACCACAGACCCCAGTCTTATCAGGACTGTGCTCTAACCAACTGAGCTAGTGGCCCAACGCGAATCAGCCTTTATTTTAAAGGATAATAAGCTGGAAATCAAGTCTCCAGCTTTACCTCACCCCTGACCCCTCTCCAGCCTGTTTTCTTGTAGGCAGCCTGAACTCTTATTGGCTGGAGAAGGGAATATGGGAGAGAGGGGGCTTCACCCCCTCTCAAACCCTCTCCCCCTACCAATAAACTTAAAGTCTTTGCGGGGAGCGTCGCCCTGTCATTACGAATAAGCCCGTCCTGTCATTGCGAGGAGCGTAGCGACGAAGCAATCTCTAAAATGCTTGTGCCCAATCCCCTCATTCCCGTGTTATCTTTTTCATCCCGCCCCCTCGTTTGTTCTCTATTCCCACCCGCCGCCCTCGCCGCATCGGCGGCTTATCTCGTGAGCTATCCCCTCGCCCCAAACCAGACTGCTGAAAATCGTCACGGAAAAACCAGCTCTCCCC